>JANJUH010000381.1 GCA_024710675.1 Lysobacterales bacterium | reverse complement strand
GGTCTCGGTGAACAGCGGGTAGTCGTGGCTGGGGTAATAGAAGCCGACAAAGGGCGTCACCAGGAAGGGTTCGGTCCGCCACAGCCAGCGCAAACCCACACCATAGTCGCCCCAGTTGCTGTGGTACTGGCCATCGTCGAGGAAACGCTCGCCGCGCGGATTGGTCAGCGTGCGCGGATCGTGCGGGAAATCGCCTTCATAGCGGTTCGACTTGAACGGGAGCGTCGCCGTGACGGCCAACCGGTCGGTGATGCCATAGTCGAACTCGAGGTAGGCACTGCGTAGCGTGATCTTCCCGAAGTCCTCGTAGAAACCCAGGATCTTGCGCTCGCGGATCGTGATCTGCTGGAAGACAAGGCTGGCCGAGCCGTGCCCTTCACCCGGCACGGTGGCATCGCTGATGACCTGTGCGGCGGCATCGCCGCAGCAGGCCAGCAGCAGGCCGCACGCCGCGATCAGGCGCACCAGGGCGCGCCTCAGTCGGCCGCGACGGCGAGCATGTCGTTGATGGTGCCGAGGTACTGGCCGACACTGGCGCCGGCGAGCACGTACTCGTCGAAGCGCTCGCGCAGCGCCGGCGACTTGCGCTCGCTGCGTGGCACCACCGGCAGCAGTCGCATCGCGTCGGCGTGTCCGGCGGCCAGTTCGCCGACCTCTTCGACCCGTCGATAGTCGGCGATGACGATGTCGATCTGCCGCTCGGCCAGCGTGCGCGCGAGGGTCTCGCCGTCACCGACCACCAGCACCACGTGGCCGGCGCGTTCCAGGCCCTGCTGCAGGCGCGCCGCCTCGGCGCTGGAAGCCGATTCGGCGTCACCCGCGTAGACCAGCAAGGTGGCCGGACGCGGTGCCAGGAAGCCCTGGTAGGCCAGGCCATTGCCGGCGCTGAACATGCCCTCGCCGCAGGCCAGCGCGTGTGGGCTTACCGCCACCATGGGCAGTGCACAGAGCAGCGCAGTCACGTGCAGTCGAATCGCCATTGTCGCCTCCCTAGCCTTCTTCGTGACTCAATGTACGCCCGATCGGGCGGTCTGTCAGTGGTCCTGTACACCGTCCGGCACCGCCGATGACAGCCCCGTGGGCTCGGCCGTCACGCCAAAGACCAGCAGCGCCGCATCGTTGTCGACGAAGTACATGTCGATGCACTTCACCTCGCGCGACGGCTGGGGATTGGCGATGCGCGTCACCGAGAGGCCCTCGCTCGCCGGCAGGCCGGTCAGCACGAAGGAGGGATCGGCCGCGAAGACCACAGCGGCAGGATCTTCGCGACCGAAGCCGGGAAAGTGCTGACCGCTGAGCAAGGCGACACGCTCCTTGCCGCCGTTTCGGTAGTGCAGACCGAACTCGCCGACGACCGTACCCGGCGGCAAGCGATTACGGGCACCGTACAGGCCAAGAAAATGAAAGGCGGCGACCGGCCCCACCGTCGACGGGACCGGCAGGCATTCCAGCGGACGTCCTGGCCGCGCAGGGCTCCCGTAGCCGTAGATCGGCGCATCGGAGGCGATGTGGTACATGCCGCGGATATCGAACTCCACCCCGTCGATGCGTTGCCGTCCGGCGGGATAAGGCCGCAAGGTGGCACGCTGCCGGTACATGGGCGTGTGCACGGTCTCGGGCGCCATCTCGTAGCGGTCGCCCATGTCCAGCAGATGCGGCGGCAACCCGGGATCGCGCTGCGGGATCGGCTCGCGGGTCTCGCTCCAGGCACCGATCACCGGCTCCGGACGCAGGGATTCCCGCCCCCAGGCGCCGGGGTCACGGGCCCGCAGAACGCGGCGCTCCTCGGCGCCCGGCATCAGCAGAACGCGCTGTCGATCCTGTGTTGCCAGCACGCGCGCCAGGTCGGCGCCGACGGCCTCGGCTTCCGCGCGCGCCGCGTGGATCGACCAGACCAGCACGCGACCGTGCAGGGTGCGCGCCATGAGGCGGCGGGAATCGGGCGCAAAGGCCAGCAAGGCGATGCCGTCGACCGCGCCAATGCCGGCGCGCAGGGGTACACCGAGCAGTTCGCCACTGACCGCATCCCGCAGCAGGACCGAATCGCGGAATCCCTGCGCGACCATACGCCGGTCGGCGCTGACGGCGAGCGCCGCACTGGCTTGACCGCTACCGAAACGCTCGAGGTCGAGCAGACTTCCGTCCTGCTTCAGGAGCACATCGCGCTCGGAACCGAACAGGAACAGGCCTGCCGACATCGGCAGCACCGCGAGCGGCCGCAGGCCCGAGGGCAGCGAGTCGGGCATCAAGGGCTCGCGCCCGGGCTGCCAGGCCAGCAAGGCATCGCTGCCGATGCGTGGATCGACCGCTCGTCGCGCCAGCCACAGCTCTGCACGCTCGGGATCGAAAGCCGCCCACTGCACCGGCTCCTCCGAATCGTGCGGGTAGTCCGCCAGCACCTCGAGGTCCGATGCACGCAGCACGGTGGTTTCGGCATCGCTGCCGCCGACAGCGACGATACGGGTGTGGTCGGGAGATTCGCGGACCAGCCGCAAGGGGCCATCCAGGCGCGCCTCGAAGGGCAGCAGCGACGGCGGGTCCAGGCTCAGTATCCGCAGCGATTCGGTGGCGTGTCCCGGGCTCGATTCGCCGAAGCCCAGCAACAGGCGAGAACCGTCCGCCCCGAGCGGCAGCAGCCGGTGCGGCGAGCCCGGCAAGGCCACCGTGGCGAGGACCTGTTGCGGATCGCGGGCGTCACGCACTTCCAGTCGATCCGCCAGCGTCAGCACCACCCGGTCACCGATCCTTTCGGCGAAGCCCGGCGGCTGCGGCAGACGCAGCCATTCGGTGAGCGGCCGGCTGTCATAGCCGACCAGCCGGAAACGATCCCAGGCGACATCGACGACGCTCTCCTCGAAGCGCATCTGCTCGGGCAACTGGTGTGCCGCACGTACCGGCAACATCGGATCCGGCGGCAGTCGCCACAGCCGGATGTGCCCGTCGAGGCCAGCACTGGCCAGCAGACCGGTAGTGAAGTCCCAGTCGATCGCATAGCGCCCGGCCAGTTCATGCCCGAGCGGCAAGGAGCCGAGTGGAATCGCCGGAGCCACCCAAGCTCCGGGAAGCGGAATCCGCCACAACGCCACCCGCCCGGCACCCGCCACCGCCAGCAGGCGACGGTTGCGGTCGAGTCCGATCCGCGTGGGCAGGAAATCGTGGCGGATGACCCCGGCGACCAGCGCTGCGCCGGTCTGCACATCGTGCAACTGGACGGCGCCGTCGGCGTTGGCCGCAGCCAGCCAGCGGTCGTCCGAGCTGAAGCCGACCCAGGTGATCTGGCGCCCGCTGTTCACCGGCAAGGGCTGCTCGACCCAGCGTCCGGTGTCGAGCAGGCTGAGGCGGCCATCGAAGGTGCCGAGCGCGACGCGCGCGCCATCGGTGCTGGTCGCCCAGGCCGAGAATCCCCACTCGGCCCGCGCGCGCTCGACCGCGGGACGGTCATCTTGCGCCGCTTCCTGCACCAGCAGCCGGCCCTGGACGTTGCGCAGGTGGGCGAGGTAACGCCCGGCCGGGTCGATCAGGTAGACCCGCTGCTCCGGCTCCGGTGCGTACAACCCCGACACGGGCTGCCAGGGATCGACCTGCCACAGTTGCACGCGCCGCTCACGATCGCGCAGCAGGGCCAGCCTCGCATCGGCGCTGTAGGCGGCATCGGCGAAAGCCGCGAAGGCCGAGGGCGGCTCGACGATGCGCTGCGGGTTGAGATCGATCAGCCAGGTATCGCTGCTGGCCGGATGCACCAGGTTGCTGTACCACTCGAGGGTCACCAGTAGGCGCTTGTCGCCGATGAAGCGCAGCAGCATCGGCGTGCGCGGCTGGCCGTCGGAGGTACCGAGGCCCGCCAGCGAGACCCGGCCGAGCTCGGCCAGTGTGGCGGTATCGAACCAGCGCACGCTGAGGTCGTTCGAGGCCACGGCCAGCAGGCGCCCGCCGTCACCGAGCGCGAGCGCCAGCGGATTGGCGTCGGCAAGCACCATGCGATCGATCAGCGCCGGCGCCTGGCCGAGCAACAGGCCGATCCGCTGCTCGTCGGCGGTAGCCGGATCGCCGGGCGCCATTTCGGCCAGATTGGCCAGCAGCCTGGGCAGCGCCTCGAAGCCGCGGCCCTCCGATTCGAGTTGCAGGGCGGCCTCGCGACGACCTTCCCAGAGCAGGTCGCGCGCCGCCATCGCATTGCCCTCGGCACGTCGCCACTGGTAGGACGAGGCGAGCAGGCCGCCGGCCAGCGCCAGCAGGAAGGCAGCAAGGGCAACCGCCAGGCGCGGCTCACGACCGGCCCAGCGCGCCAGCCGCTGCAGGGCTGGCAGTGGCCGTACCGAAACCTCGCGGCCATCGAGGAAACGGCCGAGGTCCTCGGCGAGTGCGCGCGCATCCGGATAACGCTCGGCAGGCGACTTGGCCAGGCAGCGCAGGCAGATCGCTTCCAGGTCCGGATCGACCCCAGCTCGCCACTGCCGCGGCGGCAGCGGGGCTTCCCGGACCAGTTTTTCCAGCGTCTCCATTGGCGTGGCGCCGAGAAAGGGCGGACGGCCGCACAGGCACTCGTAGAGGATCGCCCCGAGGCCGTGGATGTCGGTGGCCGGTGACAACCCCGCCACCGCGCCTGCCGCCTGCTCGGGCGCCATGTAGCTGGGCGTGCCGCAGACCTCGTCTTCTTCGCCCGACATGGCCTCGTCGAGGCGCCGGGCCAAGCCGAAGTCGGCGACCATCGGCACGCCGGCCTCGTCGATCAGCACGTTGCCGGGCTTCAAATCCAGGTGCAGCACGCCGAGGCGATGCGCATAGTCGACGGCCTCGGCGATGGTGCGCATCAGCTGCGCGGCCTCGCGCCCGGGCAGCGGCCCGCGCCTGGCGATCCGCTGCGCCAGAGACTCGCCTCTCACCAGGCCCATCGAGAAGTAGTTCAGCGAGTCCTGGTTGCCGATCTCGTAGACCGGCACGATGTTCGGGTGCTGCATGCGCGCGGCCGACTGCGCCTCGCGGCGGAAGCGCTCGATGAAGTCCGCCGAGGCCCAGGGGCCGGCCGCCAGCAGTTTCAGCGCGACCTCTCGATCCAGCGAACGCTGGCGCGCCCGGTAGACCACGCCCATGCCGCCCTGCCCCAGCTTTTCCAGCAGGTGGTAGTCACCGAAATCGCACTGCAGCGGGTCGCTGAGGTCGAGATCGAGCGCCTCGGCGGGCAGGAAAGCCAGGTTGCGCGCATGCCCCGGACCGCGGCTCGCCTGGGCATGCCCGCTCGCCAGCGCCAGTTCGGCGAGGGCGCGATGGCGCTCGAGCCAGCTTTCACCGGCGCCGAGGACGCGGGTCGGGTGCTCCCCCGACACCGCCTCAGCCTGCCTTGCCGAGCACCGAGAGCAGGTTCAAGCGCTCGGCCTCGAGTCGCGAAGGGTCGCTGATGGTGTCGGCGAGTTCCTCGTCGACCAATTCACGGTAGCGCTGGCGCAGCCGCCGCACGGCGATCACCACGGCCAGCGCCCCCGATCCCAACTCCCGCGCCACCGCCTCGTACTGCCCGGGCTGCGGGTCGACGGTGAGGAAGCCTTCGAGCAGCGTGAACATGTGCCCGTGACCGGCCTCCGTGGCCTCGCGACCCAGGCGTTGGTGGGCGCGTTCCAGCACCTCGATCGCAAAGCTGCGCCGGAAGCCGGCCTCCGGCCCGGGCTCGTCGCCCGACTCGGCGCGGTGGCGGGCCTCGTAGTGCTCGAGCGGCCGCGGTGGCGTCGGGGCTGCCGGTCCTGGCGCCACAAGCACCGGGGCAGGCCCGGCGAGGAAGCGGGTCAGCTCGACCAGCAGCCAGTCGCGGAAGCTGGGCGGCGGCGAGTGGGCGAGCTCGGCAATACGTTGGTCCACCAGGTGCTGGAAGAAGTTGCGCGCGATGCGCTCGCTGTCCTCGGGCGGATGGCCGGCGCGCCGCGCGAAGGCATAGACCGGATACCAGTAGCGCGCGCACAGCTCGGCCAGCGGCGCCCGCTCGCGATGCCCGGCAGCGGCGATCAGCGACCAGCGCGTCGCCATGAAGGTGCGCGAATCCGGCCCGCTGCGGCCACTGACCTGGCCCGTGCTCACGCTTCCGCCTCGCGGATTTCCATCGCTTGCAATGGCCTCATTCGCGTCCCCTGCCGCTCCTTCCCCGGTACATCATTCCGGCGCCGGGATTACGCCCCACCCGGTCACCCCGCAGGTCCCGCCGGCGCTCCGAGACGCGCCAGTTCCTCTTCGACCTGGGCCGGATCGGCGACCGTGTGGGCGACTTCCTCGGCCACCAACTCGCGCAGGCGCTGACGCTGTCGATGGATGGCCACGGCGATGGTGTTCGGACGCATGCCCGTGGCCGCCGCAACCCGCGCGTAGTCCTCGCTGTCCGGTCGTTCGAGCAGGAACTCGCGCAACTGTCCATGCAACTCCGCCTTGCCTTGCGCCGCAGCCTCATCGGCGAGGCGCTGCATCGCGTGGTCCAGCAGGGTCAGCGTCCAGGCCCGCTCGAAGGCGCGCTCGGGCCCGCCATCCTCGGCGAGCAGGCTGTCCGGATCGAGATCCTCGTCGAAGCCGGCCGGCTGGCGGCGCAGGCGCGCAGCCGCCTTGCCCTCGTTGACCAGGTAATGGCGCAGCGACACGCGCAGGAAGGTGCGGAAACGACCCCGGCCGGGATCAGATCGGAAGAGC
>JANJUH010000374.1 GCA_024710675.1 Lysobacterales bacterium | reverse complement strand
GGTGTCGAGCAGGTCGAGCACCCGCTGCACGGAGGCCATCGCGCGGTTGTAGAGATCGGTCATGTCCGCCAGGCGCGTCATCGGCCAGAGCAGGCGCTGGGTCAGGTAGACCAGCGCCGAGTAGCTGCCGACGCCGAGCTCGCCCTTCAGCGTGAGCCAGCCGCCATAGAGCAGTGTCGACACAAAGCCGAGCAGGATCGCCATGCGGATGACGGGGGTGATCGCCGCCGAAAAGCGGATTGCCGCCGCGTTGCGGGCGCGGAACTCGTCCGAGGCCGCCGCGAGGTGCGCCGCCTCGAAGCGCTCGGCGGTGTAAGCCTGGATCGTGGCCATGCCCCGCAGGTTGTTGTCGAGGCGCGCCGACAGCGTCGCCGCCGCCTCGCGCGCCGCCGCGTAGCGCGGCTGCAGGCGCGCCTGGAACCAGAAGGCGCCGAACACGATCAGCGGCACCGGAAGGATCGCCAGCACCGCCAGCGAGGGCGTCAGCACGAAGAACACGGCGCCGACCAGCAGCGAGGACACGAAGACCTGGATGAGATCGTTGGCGCCGGTGTTGAGGAAGCGCTCGATCTGGTTCACGTCCTCGTTGAGCAGCGCCATCAGCCGCCCGCTGCGGGCCCGCGTGACGGTATCCGGCGGCAGTTGCTGCAGGTGCTCGTAGGCCCCCTGGCGCAGCGCATGTTGCAGGTCCTGCGCCAGCCCACGCCAGTTCAGCGCGTACAGGTACTCGAAGGCGGACTCGAGCACCCAGATCACGATGGTCAGCGCGGTCAGCAACCACAGTTGATCCATCGGCTCGACGATTCCGAGCCTTGCGAGAAAGGAGTCGCGCTGGTTGACCACCACATCGACCGCCACACCGATCAGGAGTTCGGGCAGGACGTCGAAGATCTTGTTGAGTACCGAATAGGCCGCCGCGCGGCGGGCGCGGGCGCGATGCGGGAAGGCGTAGGCGGACAGGCGCCGCAGGGGATGGGCGGGCATGGGATCACGATAGCGCTTTGGTTGGCGATCGAACGGCCTTGCGAGGGATTGGGCTCTTGGACAGGCGCGTTGTCTGACCATTGCAGGAACCCATCGACAAGGCCATCAACCTCGGCAGGCAGTGGCAAAAGGGGCGTTGGCCAAGCACAGAGCTCGATCGGGAAAGTCGGCCTGGCTCCCCAGCCAACATCGGTGCTGTAGGCCCCAAGGGGCGTAGGCATCTCTGTGGAGCCCGGACGCCCGGATCAAAAATTTGGGCTTAGAGCACGTAGGCGACCGGGCAGCCGAAGAAAGTGAATCTGCTTCGTTTACCATGAAGGGGCCAGTCACTGAGTCGCGCCCAGATGCACAGTTCAAGGAATACAGGGCATGGACCGTAATCTCGCTACACAGACGCTCGCAGCTGCCAAGTCGACCTTGCAGCAGCGCTATGGCGTCACGCGGCTCGCGCTCTTCGGCTCGACTGCGCGCGGGCAAGCCCACGGCAGCAGCGATGTGGACGTGCTCGTGGCCTTCGATGGCCCGGCCACCGCAGCGCGTTACTTCGGGGTGCAGTTTTACCTGGAAGATGCGCTGGGCTGCCCGGTCGATCTGGTCACCGAGAAGGCATTGCGGACCGAGTTAAAGCCTTTCGTCGAGCGGGAACTTGTCGATGTCTGAGCGGGTGCGCGCGTGGCGGTTCTATCTCGATGACATGATCGACTTCGCCGAGAGGGTGCTGGCGTACACCCAGGGCTTCGACCAGGGCACATTCGAGACCAGCGGGATCACGTACGACGCGACGCTGCGCAATCTCGAGCTGATCGGCGAGGCGGCAACCAGGGTGCCCGAGTCAGTCCGCGCGCGCTTCGCGGAAATCCCCTGGCGAATGATCATCGCTACGCGCAATCGCCTGATCCACGGCTATCTCGGCATCGACAACGACATCGTGTGGAGCATCGTGCGTGAGGAGGTGCCCGTCCTGCTCGACAAACTGCGCGTCGCGCGCGCCAGCCAAGTCGGAGAGGACTCGTGATGCTTGCCAAGGCTTAGCGATTGCCTGACGCCTACGGAGAATGGGTGTCCCCGTTCCGCCATTTGCAAGGACGTCCTCGGCCGCGAGGTGCGCCGGGTCACCTGGTCCTTCCAGGACCAGCTGAGTTACGTCGACACCCACTACGAAGACGCCTCGCGACCGGTCGAGGTCTCCCATCCCTACCGGCCAGCCGCGCCCGGCCAGCAAGCCCCGACCGTTTACTACACCCGCACCGTCCACGACGAGTTCGGCCGGGTCGAATTCGTGCGCTTCCCGGATGGCAGCCTCCAGACCGTGGAGTACGGCTTGCAGGGCCAGCCCTTGCTCACCCGAACGACCAATGCGAAGGGCCAGAAGTCGGACGTGCTTCGCAACGTGCTCGGGGAGACCATCGCCGAGACGGTGGCCTTCGGCACGGTCGATGCAGCGACGACCACCCACCAGTACGATGCGCTGGGCCGCCTGAAGTGGACCGACGGACCGATGTCCGGCACGGTCGACCGCATCGAGATCGGCTACGACATCGTCGGCCACAAGACCCAGGTCAGCGATCCGGACAAGGGGGTCTGGCGCTACCACTACAACGGCTTTGGGGAACTGCTGTGCCAGGTCGATGCCAAGGGGCAGGGCAGTTTCAACACCTACGACAGCCTGGGCCGCCTGACCGGGCGCAGCGAGCGTAGCGGCGTCACCGATCCCGCGAGCTGCACGGGCACGACCCTCGGGACCAGTTCCTGGACCTTCAGCAACGAGGAGCAGACCGGCCGCTTCGGTCAGCTCACGGCCGAGAGTTACCAGTACACCGATCCGACCGTCGGCGCGCACCTGAGCAGGGACAACGGGGACAGCCATGATTTCTGGCGCGCCTTAGTCCAGGCGTCTAGACGTCCATACGGTCGAGCTGTGTTGCGGCATTTCCCAGACCGAAACCAACACGCCGAGGCGCACGCGGCGCCTGAGTTGGCTTGGACGGTCGCTCAGTCTGCTTTCGCGACCGGGCTCCTTGCATAACCAACGCCCTTGAGCCATTGCTGGCCAAGGGCGAT
>JANJUH010000054.1 GCA_024710675.1 Lysobacterales bacterium | reverse complement strand
CCCCCGCCCCTCTCCCACGAGGGGAGAGGGGAGAAAAGCGGCCAGCTGTTGAGCCCCTCTCCCACGAGGGGAGAGGGGAGAAAAGCGGCGAGCTGTTGAGCCCCTCTCCCCTCGTGGGGGAGGGGTTGGGGAGAGGGGGCGCAGCGGCCGGCCCGGGTGCTCCAGTGCAGCGCGCGCGGCCCGGATCCCGTAGCCCGGATAAGCGCGTAGCGCGCATCCGGGGCTGGCCTGCGCCCCCCGCATGCGCCGCCCCTGGGCGGCTTGTCCGGGCTACGTACTGTGTCTTGCCACGAGCCATGGCGCACTCACCCCAGCCCCCAGCCCCGCTCTTTCTTCACCCCTCACGCCGTCAACAAGCGCAGCGCCTCCTCGTACCTCGCCCGCGTCCCGGCGATGACTTCCGCCGGCAGGCGCGGACCTGGGGCGGTCTTGTTCCAGTCCAGGGTCTCCAGGTAGTCGCGCACGTACTGCTTGTCGTAGGACGGCGGGTTCTTCCCGGGCTCCCAGCCGCTCGCCTCCCAGAAACGCGAGGAATCGGGCGTCAGCATCTCGTCCATCACGCGCAGCGTCCCATCCGTGTCCCGGCCGAACTCGAACTTGGTGGCGGCGATCAGGATGCCGCGCGCGGCAGCGTGGCGGCGGGCGTGGGCGTAGAGCGCGAGGGTCGCCGCGCGCACCTGCTCGGCGAGCTCGGCGCCGATCGCGGCCACCACATGGTCGAAGGACACGTTCTCGTCGTGCTCGCCGACGGCCGCCTTGGTGCTCGGCGTGAAGATCGGCTCGGGCAGCTCGTCGGCCATCCTGAGCCCGGCCGGCAGCGCGACGCCGCTGACCGAGCCCTTCTGCTGGTATTCCTTCCAGCCGGATCCGATCAGGTAGCCGCGCGCGATGGCCTCGACCGGCAGCGCCTTCAGCTTCATCGCCACGACGCTGCGCTCGCGGTAGAGCGCAGGGTCGACGCCGGCCGGCAGCACCGAGACCGGGTCGATGCCGGTCAGGTGGTTCGGGCAGATCGCGGCGGTCTGACCGAACCAGAAGTTGCTCATCCGCGTCAGGATCTCGCCCTTGCCCGGGATCGGGTCAGGCAGCACCACGTCGAAGGCTGAGAGGCGGTCGGTGGCGACCATCAACAATCTCTCGCCGGGCAGCGCGTAGACATCGCGGACCTTGCCGCGGTGGACGCGGGTGAGGCCGGGCAGTTCGGATTCCGACAGCGTGGTGGTCATCACACGATCTCGGCGAAGGCGGCGCGGGCCACCGCGATGGTCTCGGCGATCACCGCCTCGTCGTGCGCGGCGGAGACGAAGCCGGCCTCGTAGGCGCTCGGCGCCCAGTACACGCCGCGCGCTAGGCACGCGTGGAAGAAGCGCTTGAAGCGCTCGATGTCGCAGGCCTGGGCAGCCGCGAAGGAGGTCGGCGCCTCGGCGGCGAAGAAGAAGCCGAACATGCCGCCGGCGGCCACCGTGGAGAAGGGGATGCCGGCCGCGCGGGCGGCGTCCTCGAGGCCCGCGCACAGCTCGCGGGTACGCTGCGAGAGCGTCTCGAAGAAGCCGGGCGCCTGGATCAGCGCGAGGTTGGCCAGGCCTGCGGCCATCGCCACCGGATTGCCGCTCAGCGTGCCCGCCTGGTAGACCGGGCCGAGCGGGGCGATCTTCTCCATCACCGCGCGCTTGCCGCCGTAGGCGCCCACCGGCATGCCGGCGCCGATGACCTTGCCGAAGGTCGACAGGTCCGGCGTGATGCCGTAGAGGCCCTGGGCGCCGCCGATGTGGACGCGGAAGCCGCTCATCACCTCGTCGAAGATCAGGATCGAGCCGTGCGCATCGCACAGCTCGCGCAGGCCTTCGAGGAAGCCCGGCGCGGGCAGGATCATGTTCATGTTGCCGGGGATCGGTTCGACGATCACGGCAGCGAGGTCGTGGCCGACTTCGGCAAAGATCTGCCGCACCGTCGCCAGGTCGTTGTACTCGGCGGTGATCGTCAGGTCGGCGAGCGCCTTCGGCACGCCCGGGGAGTTCGGCAGGCCGAGCGTCAGCACGCCGCTGCCGGCCTTGACCAGGAAGGAATCGGCGTGGCCGTGGTAGCAGCCGGCAAATTTCAGGATGCGGTCGCGCCCGGTCGCGCCGCGCGCGAGGCGGATCGCCGACAGGCAGGCCTCGGTGCCCGAGGACACGAAGCGCACGAGGTCGACGCTAGGCACCAGCTTGATGATCTCCTCGGCCAGCGTGGTCTCGAGCGGGTTCGGGCAGCCATAGGACAGGCCGTTGACCGCCGCCTCCTGCACCGCATGGACGATGGCCGGATGGGCGTGGCCGGCGATCGCCGGGCCCCAGGAGCCGATGTAGTCGATGTAGCGCTTGCCCTCGACGTCGAAGAGGTGGGCGCCCTCGGCACGGGCGACGAAGAAGGGCTCGCCGCCGACCTGGCGGAAGGCGCGAACCGGCGAATTGACACCGCCCGGGATCACGCGCTGGGCGGCAAGGAAGGCATCGTGGTTGGTGGTCACGGCGGGTATCTGTCCGGCTGGCACCCACGCACGCGGCGCGGGCTGGGTTGAAGGAAGGCGGGCGCGGGCGCTGGGCCTCGCGACAGACCCGGGATGCTATCGCGAGCGTGCTGAAGGCGGGGCGAGTGGGGTAGTTTCGAATGCATCGCCCGCGAGCTGCCACGAGGTGCCGCGATGGACACGCTGCTCGAACAACTCGCCCGCAGCCTCGATGACCGCGTGCTCAGCACTGTGGAGAAGCACGCGCTGCAGGCCTTGCTGCGCGAGCGGCCGCTGCGCCCCGACCAGCTGCGCCAGCTGCGCAACCGCGCCTTCGAGCTGGTCATGGACCAGGTGCGGGCACCGCCAGATCCTGCGGCCATGCCGGCGCTGGTGAAATGGCTGGAGGGCATCGTACGCCTGCTCGACCAGGCGCTGCACAGCGAGCCCGTTGAGACCGAGGTCTGGTTCAGCCCGGGCGAAGCGTGCCGGAAGGCGGTGATCGGGCATCTGGAGAGCTGCCGGCGGCGCGCCGACATCTGCGTGTTCACCATCGCCGACGATGCGATCACCGAGGCGATCCTGATCGCGCATCGCCGTCGCGTCGAGGTGCGGGTCATCAGCGACGACGACAAGCGCTTTGATGCCGGCAGCGACATCGAGCACCTGCGCGCGGCCGGCGTCGCCGTCGCCCTCGATGACAGCGGGGCCCACATGCACCACAAGTTCGCGCTCTTCGACGGCCGCTGGCTGCTCAACGGCAGCTTCAACTGGACACGCAGCGCCAGTCACGCCAACGAGGAGAATCTCGTCGCCACCAATGATCCCGGGCAGATTCGTCGCTTTGCCGAGCAGTTCGACGCGCTATGGCAGCGCTTTGCGTCCTGATCGCCGGGGCCGGCGAGAGCTTCGATGATGTGCAGCCACGATCCCGGTGAGCGTCTATGGCCAGCGTGACGGTGGTGCCCTATTGCGAGGACTGGCCTTTACGATTTCGCGAGGCCCGCGAGGAACTGCTGGCCTTGTTCGCGAATTCGCAGGTGCGCCTCGAGCACATCGGCAGCACCGCAGTCCCCGGCCTGTCGGCCAAGCCGGTGCTGGACCTGCTGCTCGGCGCGCCCTCATTGACCGAGATCGAGTCGGCCATCCCTGCGCTGGCGGCCCGGGGATACGAGTACGTCCCGAAGTACGAACGCGAACTGCCCGAGCGGCGCTACTTCGTCCGCAACGCCAGCCTTTGCTGCCAAGGCATGCGCATCCACCTGCACGGCGTGGTGGAGGGCTCGCGAATCTGGCGCCAGCAGCTCCATTTCCGCGACAACCTGCGCGCCGATTCCGCCTTGCGCGCGCAATACGATGCACTCAAGCGCCAACTGGCCGCGACGTTCGCCGACGACAAGAGCGCCTACCAGGCCGCAAAGGCACCGTTCATTGCCGCGGTCATGGCGAGCATGCGGGTGGCGACCGATCCTGATCGCGTTTGCTGAAGATCCGTTTTGCGCTCGGGATGGAGCGAGGTTGCGCATCCGGCCGTGGTCGCGATCGATCTGCGGCCAGACTGACGCCGATGGCGCATCGAAGGGGCATCATGCAGGGAACCCGGAGTGTGCCCGGGATCCTGCGACGCGACCGCGATGCTCCCCTTCCACGACGACACCATCGCATTGCTCGCGCTGGCGCTGCTGGGCGCAGTCAGTGCGAGTCTTGCGCTCCGCCATGGGCGCTTGCGGCGCGGGCTCGAGGCGCTCGGGTTGGCGATCGCGCTTTTGTGGCCGTGGCCGATCGCCATTCATGTCGGTCTCGACCATGTCTTCATCCAGGCTGCGCTCTACCTTGGCGTCGGGACTTTCCTTGTCCTCCTGCTGGGCACGGGATGGGGCCTGTGGTGCAGACGCCTGCCGAATCGTTCGGCAGCCCTCGCGCTGGTCCTGTTGCCGGCGTTGGCCGCGGCCGGCTACGGACTCGAACGACAGCGCGTGCCGGATGCGCCTTGCGCCGAGCGGGCCTGGTTCCACATCGGTGAGCTGAGTCTCCTGGTGCCACGATCGACGGGTGTGCAGTCGGTCCGTGCAGATCCGAGCGCGGCGGGCTGGCAGGGCCGTTACAGCCTCTGGGTTGGCGACAAGCCGGATGTGCGCGCGTACTGTGGGGTCAGCGCCGGAGGGCTCGAGCCCGTTTCCGTCGCGCACCTGTGGTTGTCCGCGAGCGGATTCGTGAAGCGTCGCCGTGCCGAGTGCTTGCCAGGAGCGGGTGCTGCGCCTGCGGGCGTCTGCGCTGCCCTCGAGCGGACGGCGCTGACCGTCGTGCAGTTCTACGCGCGGCCTGACGGCATGCCCGGTCCCTCGCTGGGCCAGTTCGACCATCGCCTGGTGGGCCAGGCGATCGCGGCCGGGGAAGGCGATGGCCATCGATGCCCGCAGGCCAACCCGGCCACCGGCACGCGCCATTGCACGATCTGGCACCGGCTCGGTCCGCAGTTGCTCGCTGTCTCCTCGGCCAGGCTTGGACTGCCGGAGGACGGGACAGATCCGACCGCTGATGCCCGGGTCCTGCTCGAGGCCTTGCTCGTGGAACTCAGGGCGCCCTAGGCCCCGGTCGAGGCTGCTTCAGGACGGACCGATGCGCGGATCCCGGGACGTACGCACGTCCGCTTGCCTGGGGGCCGACGCGACCGGCCCGCTGGCATCCCCCGCGTCCCTGGCCCTGGGTACCTGGGACCGCGGGCGTTCTTCATCGATCTCCACCCGGTTGCGCCCGGCCTGCTTGGCCCGGTACAGCGCGGCATCGGCCCGACCCAGCCAATGCGACCAGTGTTCGCCCTGGCGCAGCAGCGCGGCCCCGATCGACACCGTGACCGCCATCCCGTCCGGCGTGGCGAGCCGGGACTCGACACTCGCTCGCACCGCATCGACCAGCGCCTGCAAGCCGGAGGCATCGGCAGCGGGCAACAGCAGCACGAATTCCTCGCCACCGTAACGATACAGCCGGTCCACCTTGCGCATCAGGTCGCGCAACAGATCGGTGAACTGGACGAGCACCCGGTCGCCCGCTTCGTGGCCGAAGCGATCATTGATCTGTTTGAAGTGGTCGAGGTCGAGGATTGCCAGGGCCGGTAGCATCCTCTCCCCTGCGGCGGCACGATTGGCTTGGGACAACTCGATCTCGAGCAGGCGGCGGTTGCCGGCGCCGGTCAGCGGATCGATCCATGCCAGGGATTCGAGTTGCCGGCGCTGCAATTCGTAGCGGGTCGCGACGACATGGGCGAAGAGCGCCACCAGTGCGGCCGAAGCGAGGAATGAGACCTGCTCGAAGGTGCTCGCCAGAGCACCGTCGGCGACGATGGCGATGGCGACCAGCGTCGCCAGGCTCATCATCACGGCCGTGTTGCGGGGCAGGACGAAGAACACGAAGATCAGCAGCGCATAGCTCCAGAGCAGGCCGACCAGGCCAAGCACTTCGGCTGCAGCCACGCAGCCGAAGCAGCACACGAGGGCGATGATGCGTATGCCCAACTCGCTGCGTCCGGTCAGCAATGCGTGGCTGGCGGGGATGGCGATGCCGAGCACGATCAAGAGATCGAGCAGCCCGGCACGCACATCGCCGGTGGCAAAGCGATAGACCGAGAAGGGCAGGATCCAGATCGTCGCGAAGACCACGCACAGGGTGGTGATGGTCAGCCGCAGATCGCCACGCAGGCGATCCCGGACGCGCTTCATCCATCGCCTGCGGTATGGCGGCACGATCCTGTCCACGCGCGCTGTGGTCTCCTCCCGAGACCCCGCCATCTTAAGCGATGGCTGGCCTCTCGCAGGCATGCAGGGATTGCCGGGCCCCTGCCACCGATTGCCGAAGGGATTCACCGCCTGCTCACTCCTTGTGACTACACTAGTTTCAGAACTTACTGAAACTCATGACATGGACCTTCCTCCGCTCACCCAAGGCTTTGTCCTCCACTTCGGCGAGATGGGTTCCCGCTGGGGCATCAACCGCACCGTCGGCCAGATCTACGCGCTGCTCTTTGTCTCCAGCCGGCCGCTCAACGCCGACGAGATCACCGATCGCCTGCAGGTCAGCCGCAGCAACGTCAGCATGGGCCTGAAGGAGCTGCAGAGCTGGCGATTGGTGCGGCTCTCGCATCTGCCCGGCGATCGCCGCGACTACTACTCGGCGCCCGACGACGTCTGGCAGATCTTCAAGACGCTCGCGGAGGAGCGCCAGCGGCGCGAGATCGATCCGACCTTGTCGATGTTGCGCGATGCGATGCTGGAGAGCCCGGGCAATGCCGATGACCGCCATGCCCAGGAGCGCATGCGGCAGATGCACGAGCTGATCGAGCAGCTGACCGACTGGTTCGCCGAGGTGCGCCGGTTGGCCCCGGAGACCCTGGAGCAGCTGATGGGCCTGGGTGCCGGGGCGGTCAAGCTGCTGGACTTCAAGGACCGCGTGCTGCGGCGCGGTGCGCGCGGCCAGGAGCCGGGAGGCACGCCATGAGCGGCGAGATGGTCGATCCGATCCTGCTGGCGCGCATCCAGTTCGCCGCCAACATCAGTTTCCACATCCTGTTTCCCAGCATCACGATCGCGCTCGGCTGGTTCCTGCTCTACTTCAAGTGGCGCTTCCTGCGCAGCGGTGAGCAGGCCTGGCTCGATGCCTACTACTTCTGGGTCAAGGTCTTCGCGCTGAGCTTCGCGCTGGGTGTGGTCAGCGGCCTGACGATGAGCTTCCAGTTCGGCACCAACTGGCCGGGCTTCATGGAGACCGTCGGCAACATCGCAGGTCCTTTGCTGGCCTACGAGGTGCTGACCGCCTTCTTTCTCGAGGCGAGCTTCCTCGGGATCATGTTGTTCGGGCGCCAGCGCGTCGGCGAGCGCCTGCACACGCTGGCCACCTTCCTGGTCGCGGCCGTCACGACGGCTTCGGCCTTCTGGATCCTGGCGCTCAACAGGTGGATGCAGACCCCGGCCGGCTTCGAGATGATCGATGGCCAGGCGCACGCCACCGACTGGTGGCAGGTCATCTTCAACCCCTCCTTCCCCTATCGCCTGGTCCACATGCTGCTCGCGTCGGGCCTGACCGCGGCATTCCTGGTCGCCGGCCTGTCGGCCTACCGCTGGCTGGCCGGCCAGCACGGCGACGATGTGCGCAACGCGCTTCGGACCGCCATCTACGTCGCGGCCGGACTGATTCCGCTGCAGATCCTCGCCGGCGATTTCCACGGTCTCAACACGCTCGAGCACCAGCCGGCCAAGGTCGCGGCGATGGAGGGTATCTGGCAGGACCAGCGCGGCGCGCCCGCACTGATCTTCGCGATCCCGAACGAGGACGAGCGCCGCAATGATTACGCGATCGGGATTCCGGGCCTCGCCAGCCTGATCCTGACCCATGACATCGACGGTGAGCTCAAAGGCCTCGACAGTTTCCCCGGCGAACACCCGCCGGTGGCTCCGGTGTTCCATGCCTTCCGGGTGATGGTCGGCATCGGCGTGCTGATGCTGCTGGTGGCCTGGTGGGGCGGCTGGACCTTGTGGCGAGCGGGCGGGCTGCGCACGCTGCAATTGCGCCTGCTGGTGGCGATGAGCTTCTCGGGCTGGGTGGCGACGCTGGCCGGCTGGTATGTCAGCGAGATTGGCCACCAGCCCTGGCTGGTCACCGGTGTGCTGAAGACCGCGGACGCCGCCTCGGCGGTGCCGGCCGCCTACATCGGCATGAGCCTCGCGGCCTGGCTGGCGCTCTACATCGTGCTGCTGGGCGCCTATGTCTCGGTGCTGTTCCTGATGGCCCGCAAGGCCGGCGCGCACAAGGCGCCCGCCCCACAGGCCGGCGGGGCGCTGGCGGGAGCACCGTGATGGACGCCCACCTGCCGCTGGTCTTCACCGTGCTGATGGGCCTGGCCATGCTGGCCTATGTGGTGCTGGATGGCTTCGATCTCGGCGTCGGCATCCTGCTGCCGCTGGTGGACGAGGCCGACAAGGACCGCATGGTCGCTTCCATCGGTCCCTTCTGGGACGCCAACGAGACCTGGCTGGTGCTCGGCGTCGGGCTGCTGCTGGTCGCCTTCCCGAAGGCGCACGGGATCATCCTTGGCGCCTTGTACCTGCCGGTGACGCTGATGCTGATCGCGCTGATCCTGCGCGGCGTGGCCTTCGACTTCCGGGTCAAGGCGCACGAGGACCATCGCCCGCTGTGGAATCTGGCCTTCTTCGTCGGATCGCTGTTCGCGGCGCTGGCGCAAGGATGGATGCTCGGCAGCTACATCGTCGGCTTCCGCGACGATGGCGGGGCGCTGGCCTTTTCGGCGCTGATCGCGCTGTGCCTGGCTGCCGGCTATGTGCTGCTCGGGGCCACCTGGCTGCTGATGAAGTGCAGCGGCGAGTTGCGCCGGCGCGCGATCGACTGGGCCTGGCGCGCGCTGTGGCTGACCGGGCTCGGCATCGCCGCGGTCTCGGTGGTCACGCCGCTGGTGTCCGAGCGCATCTTCGCCAAGTGGTTCGGCCTGCCGCAGTTCTTCGTGCTGCTGGTGCTGCCGGTGCTCAGCGCGCTCATCTTCTTCCACGCCGAATCGCGCCTGCGCCGGCTGCGCCGTGGCGAGGGTCGCGACTGGGTACCCTTCGTCTGCAGCGTGACCCTGTTCGTACTGGCCTTCGCGGGCTTGAGCTACAGCCTCTTTCCGTACCTCGTGGTCGATGAACTGACCATCCACGAAGCCGCCGCCGCGCCGGCGGCGCTGTGGATCATGCTGATCGGCGCCATGGTGACCTTGCCGATCATCATGGCCTACACGGTCTATGCCTACCGGGTGTTCTGGGGCCGCGACAGTGCGCTGAGCTACGAGTAGTCAACGCCCCCAACGCGTCCGGGGCCTGTCGCCTGGACAGGCCCCGGACGCGTGTTGGCCTGAAATGCGCCTGCCTGCGGGTCCGTAGCCCTTAGCGCTGCCGCCGGACCAGGGGCGCCGCATTCGGCGCCGCCTGCGGCGTCTCGAAGCCGCTACGGTGCAGGAAGATCAGCGCGTTCGCCCAGGTGAAGCCGGCCTCGAAGGGGCCGCCGTAGGCCCAGATGGTGTTGCCGCTGACGGTGCGGTCGGCTTCGAGCAGCAGCTTCATCTGGCGATTGCCGGCATCGAGGTCGGGCCCGAGCCGGGGGTCGTCAAAGTCGACGCCGGGAATGTAGTTAGCCAGTTCGATCCGCAGACCGGGGTCGAGTTCGGTAAAGGACGAGTACCGGATCTGGAAAATGACCTCGGGCTCGCTGAGCTTGTGGCCGAGGATCGAGATCTCCAGTTGGTCGCCCTCGACCAGGTCCTTGGTCCGAACGAACTGGTTGTTGGCGTCATAGACGTCCAATGCGCCGGCGATGGCCTGGCCGATGTGATTGGCGACGAAGAGCAGGTCGGCTTGCGCAGCTTGACCAGGGTAGGCGCTGTAGTCCACGCCGGGTTCCTTCAGCAGCACGTAGGGAGAGGTCTGGACCGTGCAGGGCTGGCTCGTGGTGCAGGCGGCGATGACCCCGGGTTCGTTGGCGAACTCCGGATAGGGATCGTTGATGGCCTGCGGCACGTAGTTCCCGACCAGCTGCATGGCGGGCAGCAGGTGCGGCACTTCAGGCCCGTCGCCGTCGAAGTCCAGCCAGTAGCTCGATCGATCCCACTCCACGCTGTAGCGATTGCTGTTGCCCTCGCGGAGGGCGGGATAGCCGCGCACGAAGATCTGCAGGCGACCGACATTGGGGAAAGCCTGCGTGTAGTCATAGGTGAACACGACATGCCCATCGACGTTGTCCCACTCGCCGTCGAGGGTGCCGCGCAGGGTCAAGGTGCCGCCAGCCAGCGTGCTTTCCGGTGCCTCGGTGGGCGTCGGCCGCTGGGCGCGACGATGGCTGCCCAGGCCCTCGATCGGGTGCGCCCAGATGCTGCCCCGGGTGCTACCGCCTCCACCACAATCCCCGCATGAGGCAAGAGCGTCGTTTGCAGGCAGCAGGGCCAGGATCACGACGGCAAGGAAGGGGCTGGGTGAGAACTTCATGGCGAACTCCTAGGGTTCTGCGGATGGCGAGGGTGGTGTGTGTAGGCCTGCAACGCGGTGCGGGCAGAGCGCCGGAGTCCGATGGACCCCAGCATCAGCAGCGCCGGCAGCCAGGCGGCGACCGGGGCAACATGGGTGTAGGGCGTCGCCGCAGCGGCCGGCGACCAGAGCTCCAGGCAGCGTGCCTCGCGGCCAAAGCGCTCGCTCTGCTCGCGAATCCGGCCGTTGGCGTCGATCCAGCCGATCGGCGAACGATTGCCGGCGCGGGCGATCGGCACGCCGAAGGCCACTGCACGCAGGCGCGCCATCGGCTGGTCCCAGCGGTCGATGGGCTGCCGGTCGAAGCCGGAGAAGCTGACCATGTGGGCGATGAAATGGCCGCCGGCCAGCACGCTCTCACGGATGTGCAGCCCGGCGTAGAGCTCGTAGCACAGGGCGGGAATCAGCCGACGCTGGCCGTCGATCTCGAACACGTGACCCGGGCTGCCGGCACGCAGG
This sequence comes from Lysobacterales bacterium, assembly GCA_024710675.1. GTDB lineage: Bacteria > Pseudomonadota > Gammaproteobacteria > Xanthomonadales > SZUA-5 > JANJUH01. The sequence continues at coordinate 2,455 of JANJUH010000054.1, read as the reverse complement.
CCACCCGATCCGCTGAGGGGTCGCTCGTAGCCGAGCACGAGGGCCGACTTGGTATGCGCCGGGGGCCTCTCGCCCGCTGGTGGCAACCAGGCGGCGGTGATGTGGTGCTGCTCGCCCACTGGCTGCTGGCATTGCATCAGCACCGGGCGGCCGGTCGAGGCCGCGAGCGCCGCACCGGCCTTGCAGATGTGATCGCCCTGGCGACTGTCGACCGGCACCTCCGGCCACAGCGCCATTTCGCACTGTGGCGCCTGCGCATAGCCGCCACGGGTCAGTTCCACCGCAGAGCGATCGCCGCCCGGGCGGTCGGCCGTCAGCAGCGCCGGCGAGGAGCGCGGTGGCAGGTCGAGCTGCAGCGCCAAGGTCGACAGTCGCAGGCCTTCGCCGCTCGCCTCGGCACGGTCCATCGCGGCGATCCGCCATTGCCCCGCGATCGCGGCCAGCGCCAGCACCAGGGCCAGGATGCTGAGGGCGCCTCGGCTGTGGGCCGTCGACGGTCGCTGTTGCCAGAGCGCAGCGAGCAGGGCACTGGGCCACAGCAGCCAGGTCAACAGCAAGGGTTCGCCGCCGACGCTGACCCACTGCAGCAGCGCGTTCCAGTCGACGATTGCGGTCACCGGCGTGTAGGGGAAGGGCGACCAGATCAGGCAGATCAGGCTCGCCAGCACGGCGGAGCGCAGCAGCGCCTGCCCGGTCAGGGAACTCGTGCCGGCCCAGGCGCGCAGGCGTCCATCGATCGCGCCGAAGAGGAGGAAGGGAAAGGCGTAAGGGGAGAAGAAGGCGAGCGTCAGGGCCTCGCGCGCCCAGCCCTCGGCGCCGGTGTTGCCCACCGCGGCGGCGAAGGTGCTCCAATGGCCGGGGATGATGTAGCCGAGGCCCATCGCCAGTCCCGACAGCGCGGCCCAGTGCCAGCGCAGCCGTGGCAGCGATGCCAGCCACGGCGCGAAGGCCACCCAGGCCAGGATCGAGACGTCGCCCACGCCGGGGGCGGACAGCGCCACCAGCAGGGCCGAGAGCGTGATCGCGCCGATCGGGTGCAGCAGCCCCCACCGGCTGGACCGTGCCCATGGACCGGTTGCCGCCAACGGCTCCGATAGCGCGATTGCAGCCCGCACTGAGTCCTTCCTTCCGTGATCCCTTGCCGGGTCTTACGGAATGAGGCGGCGCGTTTATCACGGCGAGAGGTGGAGTGTGTCTGCCGGCTCGTTGTCCAGGCATCTTTGCGTGCGGCGAACGCAGGGAAAGGAGGGCACGAGGGCACGAGGGCACGAGGGCACGGAGAAGCGGACCGGCGCCATGCCTTCATTTCCGTGCGCTGGGCCTTGCCTCGGGAAGCAGCGAGCCGGATGTGGGGCGGCGCCCATGCTGCACACCTTGCTTGCGCCACGGCGTCCGTGAGCCAGTCTCGGGAGCTGGACATTCCCCGTGATGCGGTGCTCTCCCGGCCCAGTGCCCGCGTGCTCTGCAGCCCTAGCTCAGTTCGGCAACACGGCCAGCGCCTGCAGTTCGGCTGCCCAGCGGCCCTTGGGATGGATCATCGTGGCCAGGCGCTCCTGGATTTTCGTCGCCAGCTCGGCCGCCTCTGCGTGTTCGCCGGCGGCGCGCAGCCAACGCGCTTCCTCGATGCGCAGCAGCCATGTGGCGGTGGCTTCTTCGCCTGAGCGTTCGCGCTGCACGGCGAGCGCCTGGTCGATCTCCTCGCGTGCCAGCGCCAGGTCCTCTTGGGCCAACGCCAGGCGGGCGCGCTCGCGATGCCAATCCACCGAGCGATCGGCGCTGGCGATGGCGTCCAGCAGGCGGGCAGCCTCGGGGTAGTCGGCGCGCTCGCGCTGGATGGCGGCAAGTTCGAGTTGCGCTGGCGTGCGCAGGCCGGGATCGGCTTGCGCGTCGCTCGCCAGCTCGCGCAGCACCTCCTGCAACAGCGGCAGGGCCTGGTCGGCCTGTCCGGCCAGGCGCAGATTGCGGGCCAGCGCCAGGCGCAGCACCGTCTCCGACTCGAATGCGTTCTGCGGATCTGCATTCTGGATGGCGATCTGCTGGCGCAACACGCGCACCGCCTCGCGGTGATGGCCGCTTTCCTCGAAGGTCAGGGCGAGTGACGCGAGCGGCACCTGGCTGGCCACGGCGTTGACGCCGTCGAGCGTGTCGTGGATCGCCAGGCTGGCCTCGAAGGCAGGAATCGCGGCGAGGTGGCTGCCGGCGCGGCGCAGTACCGAACCCTGCACGTGCAGAGCGTAGCTGTGCGGGTGACTGACCTCCCCGTACAGTGCACGGCGACGCGCCACCAGTTCGTCGGCATGAGGGACGGCTTCGCTGCTGCGACCGAGTTGCGCCAGCCCGAGGATGCGCATCTCCAGCGCGTCGGCGACGCGAAAGTGGTCCGGCCCGAGGCGGCTGGCGAAGGTCTCTCCGGCGGCGATGGCGTGGGCGAGGACCTCGGCCGGTCGATCGCCCG
>JANJUH010000013.1 GCA_024710675.1 Lysobacterales bacterium | reverse complement strand
CCGGCAGCGCACCAGCACGCCGTCACGCTCACCGAGATCCGGCGGCTGCTCGACGAGGTGTCGGGCGCACCGGTGACGGACTTCGCGGACGGCTTCGAGGATTGACCTGGCGGCGGCCATCGCCTCGCCAGACTGCCAGTCCGCGTCCGGCTACTCGAAGCCGTCGCGCAGGATCCGGTCGACCCCCTGGTCCACCCGCACGATGCCGAGGCCGGGCAGGTTCGACGGTGACAGCGCAATACCACCCAGGCGCAGGCTCTGGTCGGGGGCGATGCGCACCATCGCGGCCTGTGCCAGGCCGGATTGGCGCATGGCCTGCACTTCGCCGATCGGCTCGCCCGAGGATCCGTCGATCTTCTGGGCCAGGAGTCGGGCCAGACCTGGCGCCACTTGCGACCATCCGGCGACGTACACCTGGTCCTGGCCGTCGATCGCCACCGAATCGGCTCGATCATCCCCGCCAGCGATCCCAACGTGCCGGTTGACCCAGAGCTGCGCACCGCTGCCGCCGTCGTACTTGACCGTGGCGACGTCTGCGCTCCCTGGCAATGCGCCTGCGGACGTTCCGGTCACCACGACCTGCCCGCGACTGTCGAGGGCCAGGGCGGACGCCAGATCGTTGCCCTGCTCCGGGCCGTCGTAGCGTGCCTGCCAGATCAGGTTCCCGCTGTTGCCGTTGTACTTGAGCGTTGCGTAGTCCGAGCCGTTCCCGGTGCCTTCCGAACTTCCCGTGACGATGACATTCCCGATGGCATCCAGCGCGATGTCCGTCGCGACATCGCTGCGCGCCGCGGGTCCGTCGTAGCGGACCAGCCAGAGCCGGTTGCCGGTGCGGCCGTCCAGTCGCAGCGTGACGTAGTCATACGGATCCACGATGCTGCCGTTGAAGTGGTGGGTGTACCCGCCGCTTTGTCCGGTCACGAAGAGATCGCCGTAGCCATCGATCGCGATCGCGTGCGCGAGATCCGATTGGCCGCCCGGGCTGTCGTAATGGTGTTCCCACAGCAATTCCCCATCGCTGCCGCGGAACTTCACTACCGACAGGTCATAACGGTCGCGCAAGGCGAAGATTGGAATGCCCGGACGGTAGCTGTGTCCCGCGATGAGGAGGTCGCCATGGCCATCGACGGCAACCGCTGCGGGGAAGATGCTCCCGAAATCAACCCTGAAGTAGCTGCTTGTCCAGAGCGCCTGGCCGGAATCCGCGTCGTATTTGACGGCATGGGTGACGCCGCCGGCGTCACCGACCGCGATGACGTTGCCTTGCGGGTCAAAGACAGCGGCGCGGCACCGGCTGGTCTGTGACTGGGAAAAGCGATAGCTGGCCGACCACTGCAAGGCGCCATCGGCGGTCACCAGCGTGGTCAGGCACTCGCCCTGGCCCCCGCCGGTGAAGGCGGTGCGTCCTGAGGCATCGACGACCATGGCCCGGCGGCCGGTGCTGCTGACGGGTGCCGCGATGGGGGGATTCAACTGCGTCCAGAGAGAACTTCCCGAGATTGCTTCCAGCTTCGAAACCGACCATGTGTCGTTGCCCGAACTGACATCAATGGCTCCGACCACGGCGACGGAGCCATCGCGATGGACGGCCACGCCTGAGCCTATTGATTCCTCGTCGCCCGGGGCGTGTGTCGGGCTGGAAGTCCAGCGCAAAAGCCCGTCCTGGCCACCGATTCGCGCCGTGAGCAGCCGGTCTCCCTCCGCTTGGTCCACCGTCCCCGTGATCAGCAGATCACCGCCGGGCAGGACCGCCGCGGCCTGCCATGGCCGGGCGACGCTGCTCAATTGATCGAAGCGCGCGGCCCACTGCTGGGCGCCGTCGCGGCCGCGGAACTTGATGGCCAGCCAGGGGTTGCGGCTGGATGAGGGACCCACCCCGCCCGATGCCAGCAGGTCGCCGCGCTCGTCGACCACGATGTCGTGCAGGTCCTTGATGGCGCCGGCGGAGTCATCGTAGGTCGACGACCATTGCAGAGCGCCGCTTCCTCCATCGAGTTTGCGGAACAGGAACACCTTGTTGTTGTGAGGCGCAGCTTTTTCGTAGGCGGCGATCAGTGCGTGATCCTGCGGGTCGACGGCAAGGTCCAGCACTTCATCGTCCAGGCTCGCAGCCCCGTCGTACCTTGTCTCCCAGATCACGGCGCCCGTGCGCCGATCGAGCTTTGCCGTCACGAAGTCGAGTGGCGCATTCGTGAACTGCACGTTGCGGGCGACCAGCGCGTTTCCGCCCGAGTCGACCGCCAGCCGAGGGCCGGGCCACGCCAGCGCGCTGCCTTCGGCGGCATGTGCCCAGATTCGCCTGCCATCCTTGCCCGAGAACCGGACCGTGACCGCCTTGGCGGCTCCGTTCGTCGCCCAGGTGGCTGCGGCGAGCGTCGGATCACCGAAGCGGTCCACGACCAGCGCAGTGGGGTCGCCATGAACGTGGCCAGGCTCGGCATGCGTGGATGCCCACAACTGGACACCGCTGTCGCCGTCGTACTTGGCCAACTGGAAAAACTGGTCGTCCGGATTCGAGCGGCTGCTTCCGGCTACGAAGACATCCCCCGCCGCGTCGATGGCGATTCGGCCCGGACATCCGGTGAACGGACCACCCTCCACCTGCCATTCGACCCGTCCATCGATGCCGTACCTCACGATCAGCATGCGGTCGTTGGCGCATCCGACCACATAGGTGTGGCCGAGCTTGTCGACGACGGTCGCACCAAAGCCCAGATACGCCCGGGGCATGAAGGGGGCGCCGTGGATCAACCGGCTCCAGGCCATCGACGGGAGCTCGGCGTGGGCGGCGGGCGAAAGCGTTGCCAGCAAGAGCAGGGATCCGACAATCGCAAGCAAAGGCCGGCGCGCTCGCTTCAGGGTCATCGATGCAGTTCTCCAAGCCCTGGCTGGGCTTGCTCAGAGGGAAGGGCAGCTGATTGTGACCACTTGCGCCCGAAACATGTGTTGGTCGCAAGATAGCGGGATCGGGTCGAGGCGGCCAGCGGGGACCCTGCGGGCATCGCACCGTGAAGGGGCGTGTGCAGCCAGGTCTGGCGGCCAGCTTTCTTGGGAATGCGTGTCAACCGTCGCACCGTTGCCGCGTTGTGCGAGCCGGGACCGGTGCTGGGGCAGGGACGATGGGGATCGGATGGGGCAATCTGGCGTGGCTGCTGGGGCTGGTGTCCACGGCTGCGATGGCCAACGATGTGTCCCCGATCGCGCCTTTGCCGATCGCCCAGCCGCGCGACGTGCTGGCCGCAGCCGGCTGCGATGACCTCAAGGGCCGGCCGATCAACATCGGCGTGCGCTGGGACGATGTCTGGCAGGCACTGGAGCAGGGCGCCAACTGCACGCAGAACTGCCACCTGGGCTCGCTGCCCTCGGCTGATCTCGATCTCGGCAGCCGCCTGTTCTCGATCTATTTCACGGTGGGCCAAGCCAGCAGCCAGGCCGATGTCCTGCGCGTCGATCCGGGCAATCCGGCCGGCAGCCTGCTGTTCCAGAAGATCTCGTGCAGCAAGCCCGCGGTCGGTCGGCCCATGCCGGCGCCTTTCGGCCACCTGCCGATCCCGGTCCAGGAGCTGATGTACGACTGGATCGAGCAGGGCGCCTACGGCGAGCCGGGCGAGGATCCGATCCCACGCGATTTCGTGTACCGGGACTCGCTCGAGTCCTTGCGGCGTTGACACATGGCGTCCCGCCGGCGCGGGACGGAGGAGGCAACATGAGGCACTGGTGGACTGCGTTGGGACTGTTGCTGGCCCTTGCGATGGCGCCAGCGCGCCAGGCGGAAGCCGTCGTTTACGCGATGAACTCCGACCTGAGCGGCACCTTCTACGATCCGGCCCAGAACGGCCACGGTTTCGTCGTCCAGCACATCGTGCAGGACGGTGTGCCGGCGGTGCTGGTGACCTGGTTCACCTTCTCCGGTGGCCAGCAGCGCTGGCTGGTTGGCGTCGGGCAGGCCATCGGCAACGAGGCGCGGGTGCCACTGGCGATCACGACGGGCGGGCAGTTTCCACCCAACTTCAATCCCGCGGCGGTGGTCAGCGAGCCCTGGGGCGAACTCGTGCTGCGGATGGACAGCAAGAACGCCGGGCGCGCGATCTGGACCACCAGCTATCCCGGCTTCAGTTCGGGCGAAATGCCGATCCAGCGCCTGACGGTGCCGGCGAGCAGTTTCGAGCCGACCAGCGCGCGCATCGCCGCCTGTCACGCCGGCGCCTGGTTCGATCCCGCGCAGAGCGGCCACGGTGTCTTCGTCGAAGTGCTGGACACCGCGCCGCAGCGCACCCTGCTGGCAATCTGGTACGCCTACCTGGACGGCCAGCAGCGCTGGATGACGGCCACCGGCCCGATCAACGGCGACACCGCCGTGCTGCAGGCCAACATCACCCTCGGCGGCAACTTCCCGCCGAACTTCGATCCGGCCCAGGTGAGCACGCAGCCCTGGGGCACGATGACCTTCCGCGCGATCGATGCCGACAGCGGGAATTGGAGCTGGAGCAGCACACAGCCGGGTTACGGCAGCGGCAGCATGAACCTGGTGCGCCTGACCAGCGCCTCGGGCAGCGATTGCGGGCCGCGCAATGATGGCGATGCGGCGCGCTTCCTGACGCAATCCACTTTCGGTCCGACCACGAGCGAGATCGCCAGCGTGCGCCAGCTCGGCTACCGCGCCTGGATCGACATGCAGAAGGCTGTTGCGCCGACGCTGATCCGGCCGCCGATGGAGGCGCAGATCGCCTCCGAAGTGCTGACCCAGCCGCGGGTCGCCCAGGCCTACAACGCCTACCGCATGGAGTACTGGATGCAGGCCGCGATGCGCGGGCCTGACCAGTTGCGCCAGCGCGTGGCCTATGCGCTGTCGCAGATCCTGGTGATCTCCGACGTTGGAGCACTGGCCACGAATGCCGTTGGCGTCGCCGAGTACCAGGACATCCTGGTCCGCAATGCCTTCGGCAACTATCGCGAGCTGCTGCGGGAGGTTTCGTTGAGCCCGATGATGGGCGCCTTCCTGACCCATCTGCGCAACCAGAAGACCGACTGGACGCTGGATCGTGACGGCAACCTCGTGGCCAGCATCGTGCAGCCCGACGAAAACTACGCCCGCGAGGTCATGCAGCTCTTTTCGATCGGTCTGGTCGAGCGCAATCGCGATTTCTCGCCGCTGTTGGTTAACGGACAGACGGTGCCGACCTACAGCCAGGCGACGATCACCGATACCGCGAAGGTGCTGACCGGCTTCGGCTTCCAGTGCACCGGGCCGACCAGCATCGGCGGCATCAACTTCAACCGCAATTGCGGTGGTTGCACGGGCACGGCCTGCAACTTTTCGACCACCGCCTTTTTCGGGACCCCGGGTCGCTACGCGGTGCCCGGGACGATCACCGCGCTGACCCATCCGGACGGTTATCGGCCCATGGTCTGCTATCCGCGCTATGCCGACAGCGGACGCTCGGCCACGGCCGACAACGGTTATGCGGTGCTGCCGGCGCCGAATGACCGCAAGACACTGGTCGCCGGCATCACCATCGACCCGTCTCCGGTGGCTTGTCATACCTCGACCGCGACGGGCGATCGCCAGGCTTGCATCGACTACTGCGAAAACCAGTTCGACACGCTGATGGACGCCCTGTTCCTGCATCCGAACGTCGCGCCCTTTGTCTCCCGCCAGCTGATCCAGCGCCTGGCCACCAGCAGCCCGAGCCCGGGCTACATCGATCGCGTCGCGGCGGTCTTCGAGGACGACGGCGCGGGCACACGTGGCAATCTCGGTGCCGTCGTGACCGCCATCCT
>JANJUH010000508.1 GCA_024710675.1 Lysobacterales bacterium | reverse complement strand
CGCCAGCGTCCAGGCGAAGGTGCCCCAGGCCGCGCCGCCCGCCACCACGCCAACGAAATAGGCGTTGAACACGGCGGTGGAGACCACCGTGGTGTAGCTGGAGTTGGCGAAGTCGTAGAAACCGAAGGCCCAGAATTCACGGCGGCGGACGCCGGGGCGCAGCAGGCTGCCGAGCGCAGGCAGCATCTCAGCCACGCCCACTGAAGTAGAAGGCCAGCAGCAGCAGGCCGAGGCCCAGGCGATAGATCAGGAAAGGCAGCATGCCGATGCGGCGGAGCACGCCGAGGAAAAAGGCGATCACTGCGTATCCCGCCACCGCGCTGATCAACGCGCCCAGCCAGAAACTCCCCGCATCGGTGCCACCGCCGTCGCGCATCAGCTCGAGCACGCCGTGCAGGCCGGCCGCGGCGATGATCGGCACCGCCAGCAGGAAGGAAAAGCGTGCGGCGGCCTGGCGTTCCAGGCCCAGCAACAGGCCTGCGGTCATCGTCACGCCCGAGCGCGAGACGCCGGGGATCAGCGCCAGCGCCTGCGCGCAGCCGATCAGCAGCATGGCGCTGATCGGGATCTCGCGCTCGGCGCGGGTCGAGGCGGCGGCCCGCGAAAAGGCGTAGTAGAGCAGGATGCCGAAGACGATCTGGGTGCAGCCGATCACCAGCGCGTTGCGCAGCGCGGTGGCGTTCTCGTCGCCCAGTGCCAGCGCGGCGAGCCCGCCGGGGATGGTGGCCAGCGTCAGGCCGAGCAACAGGCGCTGGTCGGGATCGAGCGGCTGGCCCGGTCGCCAGCGCAGCAGGCCCTGTGCCAGCGCGATCCAGTCGCGCCGGAAGTACAGCAGCACCGCGGCCATGGTGCCCAGGTGCAGGCCGAGGTCGAACACCAGGCCCTGGTAGCCGCCGGGCAGCCATTCGCCAACCAGGTACAGGTGCGCCGAGCTGCTGATCGGCAGGAACTCGGTCAGCGCCTGGATGACGGCGAGCAGCAGGATCGACAGGAAATCCACGGGACGACCTCGGGTGGGACGCGCGGATGCTGGGCGGCGCCCGCGCGAGCGGTCAAGCGGGATCGCCCGCCGCGGTCGTGCTTGCCTCGTCATCGCCCCACAGCAAGGCCGCAATCGCCGCGCGCGCGGCATCGACGCCGGTGCGCGCCGGCGCCGAGAAGGTGATCGCCCGCGCGCTGACGCCGCTGGCGTCGAGTTCGGCCTGCACCTTGCGGCGTGCCTGCTCGGCGGGACCGCGGTTGAGTTTGTCGGCCTTGCTGAGCAGGAGCACCATCGGCAGGCCGCGGCTGGCACACCAGTCGAGCATCTGGCGGTCGAAATCGGTCAGCGCGTGGCGGATGTCGCTCACCACGACGATGCCGCGCAGGGCCTTGCGATCGCTGACGTACTGGTCGATCAGGGCGTGCCAATCGCGGCGCACCGCTTCGGGCACGCGGGCGTAGCCGTAGCCCGGGAGGTCGACCAGGCGGGTGGCTTCGTCCAGTGCAAAGAACACCAGGTGCTGCGTGCGCCCGGGGGTCTTGCTGGTGCGGGCCAGCCCCGACTGCTCGACCAGCGCGTTGATCGCGCTCGATTTGCCGGCATTCGAACGACCGGCAAAGGCGATTTCGGCACCGCCGTCCGCCGGCAACTGGCGACGCTCGGGCGTGCTCAGCAGAAAGGAGGCGGCGCGGAAACGGCGGGCGAGGTCGGCTGGAGTGCTCATCGGGCTTCCGGCGCAGCAGGGAAAGCCGAACATTAGCCGACACGGGATGTACGGCGGCAAGCCCGTGCCATGTAGAATCCGCGGTTTGCGCAAGCGCCCGACTTGGGCCGAAGCGCCCGACTTCCATCGATCGAAGGTCCGTCCGCCATGAGGATTCCTGCCCTCCTTGCCCTCGCCGCGCTCACTGCCGGTGCTCCCGCTGTCGCCCTGGAGGGTGATGCTGCAGCCGGCCAGACCAAGGCCGCCGTCTGTGCCGCCTGCCACGGGGTCGACGGCAACAGCGTCGATCCGCAGTACCCGAAGATCGCCGGCCAGCACGCCTCGTACACCGCCAGCCAGCTCGCCAAGTTCAAGAGCCAGGCGCGCATGAACCCGATCATGCTGGGTTTCTCGATCACGCTCAGCGAGCAGGACATGGCCGATCTGGGCGCGTATTTCGCCACCCAGGCGGTCAAGCCGGACATCGCCGACGAGACGCTGCTCGAGAAGGGCCAGACGCTCTACCGCAATGGCGATGCCAAGCGCGGCATCCCGGCCTGCATGGCCTGCCACGGCCCGGCCGGGCAGGGCATGCCCTTCGCCAACTATCCCTCGCTCAGCCACCAGCATGCGCAGTACACCGCCGACATGCTCAAGCGCTTCCGCGGCGGCGAGGTGCACGGGCCCGCCGACGACGCCAATGCCCAGGTCATGGCGCAAGTGGCCAAGCAGCTCACCGACGAAGAGATCACGGCGCTTGCGTCCTACTTGCAGGGCCTGGGCCCGGTCGCCCGCTGAACGGGGATCGCGTCGCGTTGAACTTGTGGCGCGACGCGTGATCATCCTTCCCACCTGACCACGGAATCCGACGATGCGCCTGATAGCCTCGCTCCTGCTGACCTTCGCCCTCGCCCTGCCGGCCTGCGCGCAGCAGGCGGCACAGCCGAATTTCGAACTCGGCAAGCACTACTACGCGATCGACCCGGTGCAGCCGACCAGCTCGGGCGACAAGATCGAGGTGCTGGCGGTGTTCATGTACACCTGCCCGCACTGCTACGACCTCGAGCCCTACCTGGTGAAATGGGCCGAGACCAAGGGCGCCGACGTGGCCTATGCGCCTTTCCCGGCGGCCTGGAATCCCAGCGCCGAGGCCTTCGCGCGCGGCTTCTACGCCGCCGAGACGCTGGGTGTCATGGAAAAGACCCACGAGGCGATGTTCGCCGCCGTGCACAAGGAGCGCGTGGCCTTCCGTACGCTCGACGACATCGCCAACTGGTATGTCGAGAAGGGTGGCGTGAGCAAGGAGCAGTTCATGTCGGCGGCCAATTCCTTTGCCGTCAACAGCAAGATCGGTCGCTCCAACGCGATGATCCCGCGCTGGGGCGTGGCCGGCACGCCGGCGGTGGTCGTCAATGGCAAGTACCGTTTCGACGTCGGCAGCGCCGGTGGCCACGTCAACGTCGCGCCGCTGATCGACTTCCTGGTCGCCAAGGAACGCGCCGCCAAGGGCGGCTGAGGCCGGAGACCCCTTGACCGCAACCGGTCGCACGCACTCGGAAAAGGCGCGGGTAGCCTCCAGGCACCTGCGCCTTTTTTCGTTCAACATCCATGCCGGCAACGCGCAGGGCGGTTTTCGCGAATACCTGACGCGCGGCTGGCGGCACCTGTTGCCCGATGCCGGCAAGCACCGCAATCTCGCCGAGCTGGCCAAGCTGCTGAAGGAAGTCGACATCGCAGGGCTGCAGGAGGTCGACGGCGGCAGCCTGCGCTCCGGTTTCCTGAACCAGGCCGAGTACCTCGCCGACGTCGCCGCCTTCCCCTACTGGTGGCAGCAGCGCAACCGCCGCATCGGCCAGATCGCTGAATCCGGCAACTGCCTGCTCAGCCGCTCGCAGCCCAGTGCCGTCGAGGAACATCCGTTGCCCGGGCGCATCAAGGGCCGCGGCGCGCTGCTGGCCCTGTATGGCGAGGGCCGCGAGTCACTGGCCGTGGTGATGGCGCATCTCTCGCTGGGACCGCAGGCCCGCGACCGCCAGTTCGATTTCCTCAGCGAACTGATCTCGCCCTACCGGCACGTCGTGCTGATGGGCGATTTCAATGCCCAGCCGAACCAACCCGGTTTCCGCCGTTTCCTCGAACGCACCGCGCTGCGTGTGCCGGGCCCGAAGGCATTGCCCACCTACCCGGCCTGGCAACCGGGGCGGGCGATCGACCATATCCTGGTCTCCGCCGACATCCCGGTGCTGCGCTACGAGGCGCCGCCGCTGGCGCTCTCGGACCACCTGCCGGTGGTGGTCGACATCCAGCCGCCGGATGGGGTGAAGGTCAAGAGAGTCGTGAGTGGTGAGTCGTGAGTGACAAGAGCGTCGGCATGAATGCCGACCCACGGGCTTGCGGCGCGGTGGTGGGTCCGGATTCATCCGGACGCTTCAGAGGCAAGGCCGGTTGGCGGCGCCATGCCTGAGGGCAAGGCAAGGCAGCGACCCCTCGATCGTCATTCCGGCGCAGGCCGGAATCCAGTGCTTTTCGATGTCTCGAGGCCAATGCGGTCTGGATCCCGGCCTGCGCCGGGATGACGCACATCGCGGCCTGGTCGCGTTAGTGGAACGCTCCCGAGTCCCGAGTCCCGAGTCCCGAGTCCAGCCTGCTCACCCGATCCCGAAAAACCCCCGCGCCGTCGCGGTGCTCGTCGCCGCCAGCTGCTCCGGACTCTCGCCGCGCGCCGCCGCCACCGCCTCCAGCACGTAGGGCAGCCAGCGCGGCTCGTTGCGGTGGGTCTTCGGGCGCGGCTTGATGTTGCGCGGGATCAGGTAGGGCGCGTCGGTTTCGATCATCAGGCGGTCTGCCGGGATGTCGCGTACAGCCTCGATGAGGTGCAGCCCGCGGCGCTCGTCGGCGATCCAGCCGGTGATGCCGATGTGGCAATCGAGATCGAGGTAGTCGTGCATCTCCTCGCGCGTGCCGGTGAAGCAGTGGACAACGCAGGGGCCGAGGCGGTCGCGATGGACGCGCAGGATGGCCATGAAGTCGGCATGCGCGTCGCGCTGGTGCAGGAAGACGGGTTTCCTGCTCTCGATCGCGAGCGCGAGCTGGCGTTCGAAGGCGAATTGCTGGGCCTCGCGCGGTGACAGGTCGCGGTAGTAGTCGAGGCCGCACTCGCCGGCCGCGACGACTTCCGGGTGGGTCAGCAACTCGGCCAGCAGCTCGTCGGTCTCGCCGGTGTAATCGGCGGCGTGATGCGGATGGACGCCGGCGGTGGCGTACAGGAAGCGCGGCCAGCGGCGGGCCAGGGCGAGGGCATCCGTGCTGCCCTGGGCGCTGGCGCCGGTGACCACCATCGACACGATGCCGACCGCGCGCGCGTGGTCGAGCACCGTGTCGAGGTCGCGCGCGAAGGATTCGTGGGTCAGGTTGGCGCCAATGTCGATCAGTTCCATGGCAGGCGAGCTGTTCCGGAGCGGACCGCGAAGGATGCCGCAAGGCGGGTGGCGTGCGCGAACTCGCGGCGCACCGGCGTGGCCGCGGGTTAGGATCGGCGCCAGCGAGCGCAGATCGGAGTGGCAATGTCGAGCGTGAAGATCCCTGGGCAGGTTGCGGGGAACGGTGCGGTGGCGGATGCAGGCGCCGCGCGCTTCAGTGCCAACCACAAGCTGGTGCTCGGCGAGGTGGTCGATGCGCTGGTCGCTGACGGCCTGCTCGGCGAGGAGGATGGCAAGCGCGTGATCTTCGACGCGCGCAGCGCCCAGGGCCGCCTCGACCTGCACCCGCTCGTCGTGGTCGCCAACCTCAAGCCCAGGGACGCGCGCAACGAGGCGCGCACGCTGTCGCTCGAGCACCTGACCGAGTGGCTGGCCGAGAAGTCCGGCCTGCCCTACGTCAAGATCGACCCGATGAAGATCAACATGGCCGAGGTCACCGAGGTGATCGGCCAGGCCTACGCGCAGCGCTACAAGATCCTGCCGGTCGAGGTGACCGCAGACGAAGTGGTGTTCGCGACGAGCGAACCTTTTGTCACCGGTTGGCGGGCTGATCTCGCCAACATCCTGCGGCGCGAGATCCGCTGCGTGGTCGCCAACCCGCTCGATGTCGCGCGTTACCTGATGGAGTTCTACGGCGTCACCCGCAGCGTGCGCCGCGCCAAGGACGCCAAGGAGGGTGGCCGCGACAGCGGCGCGCGCATCATCAATTTCGAGCAGCTGCTGGAGCTCGGCAAGACCGCGAGCCTGGGGGCTGACGACCAGCACATCGTGCAGATCGTCGACTGGCTGCTGCAGTACGCCTTCGAACAACGTGCCAGCGACATCCACCTCGAGCCGCGCCGCGAGAGCTCGAATGTGCGCTTTCGCATCGACGGCGTGATGGTCAAGGTCTACGAGCTGCCGACGCCGGTGATGGTCGCCGTGACCGCACGCATCAAGGTGCTGGGTCGCATGGACCTGGCCGAGAAGCGGCGCCCGCAGGACGGCCGTCTGAAGGCGCGCAGCCCCTCGGGACGCGAGGTCGAGATGCGCCTGTCGACGATGCCGACGGCCTTCGGCGAGAAGGTGGTGATGCGCATCTTCGACCCCGACATCGTGGTCAAGGAGTTCGTGCAGCTCGGCTTCTCGGAGCGCGAGACCAGGCTCTGGGAGGAGATGATCGGCGCGCCGCACGGCATCGTGCTGGTCACCGGCCCGACGGGCTCGGGCAAGACCACGACGCTGTACTCGACGCTGAAACGGCTGGCGACGCCGGAGATCAACGTCTGCACGGTCGAGGACCCGATCGAGATGGTCTCGCCCGAGTTCAACCAGATGCAGGTGCAGCATGGCATCGACCTCGGCTTTGCCGAAGGCGTGCGCACGCTGCTGCGCCAGGATCCCGACATCATCATGATCGGCGAGATCCGTGATCTCGAGACCGCGCAGATGGCGATCCAGGCGGCGCTCACCGGCCACCTGGTGCTGTCGACGCTGCACACCAACGACGCACCGGCCGCGGTGCAGCGCCTGCTCGACCTCGGTGCTCCCTATTACCTGCTGCAGAGCACGCTGGTCGGCATCGTCGCCCAGCGCCTCGTGCGCACGCTGTGCCCGCACTGCAAGCGCAACGACGGCGAGGTCGACCCGATCCGTTGGCAGGCGCTGACCCACCCGTGGACGATCGAGCCACCCAGGCGCATCGGCGTGGCCGTCGGTTGCCTCGAATGCCGCAAGACCGGCTTCATGGGGCGCACCGGCATCTACGAGATGCTGAAGCTGACGCCCACGCTGCGCGCGCGCATCCACCCCAACGTGGAACTGGCGAACTTCACCGAGGCGGCACTGAAGGAAGGCATGCGCCCCTTGCGCATCTCCGCCGCCGCCCACGTCGCGCGCGGCGTGACGACGCTGGAGGAAGTGCTCGGGGTGTTGCCACCGGTGGAGTGAGATGGCGAAGCTGGTGTAGGAGCGGCCGCAGGGGGGGCTCGAACCACCCACCCCAGCCCCGTCGCCCCCCCCGGGCGGGCCGCAGGGGGGGCGGGGGGCGAGCCCCCAACCCCCCCCCCCCCAAAAACCCGATGAATTATG
>JANJUH010000498.1 GCA_024710675.1 Lysobacterales bacterium | reverse complement strand
GCGAGCTTCGTGCCGGGCACCAGCAGCATCCAGGCGGCGACGAGCTCCGACACGACCGATCCGGTGCCGACGAGCAACAATGTCGCCAGCGTCTCGGTGCTGGTCGGCAACCCGGTCGAGGCGATCCCGACGCTGAGCCAGTGGGGCCTGGTGTTGCTCAGCCTGCTGGTGGGCCTGATCGGCGTGGCGATGGTGCGCCGCGACTGAGGGTGAGAACGGCGGAATCCGCGCAAGGCGCGGTTCCGCCCTAGGTTTGACGCAAGGGCCGCCTCCGGGCGGCCCTTTGCGTTGCTGGCGTAGGAGCGCCCTTTGGGCGCGAACCGGGTTTGCCGCAAGGCCCAATCGCGCCCAAGGGCACTCCTACATTGCATCCCGATCGCGCCCGACGGCGCTCCTGCACTGCTTCCCAGTCGCGCCCGAGGGCGCTCCTACGGGAAGGCCTCGCAACCCCCGGCAACCGTAGGAGCGCGCTCTGCGCGCGAAGGATCTCGCGGCAATCCCGTTCGCGCCCAAGGGCACCCCGTTATGATTCGACGCCTGTCGAGGGTGTCGACCCGCCGCACGAGGTTCTCCGATGAAAGTTCTTTCCGCCGGGCTCGGCGCTTTCCTGTTCCTTGGCACGGGACTGGGCGAGGTGCAGGCCGCGAGCCTGCGCCTGCCCTCCGCATCGGAAGCGTATGCCGTGGTGAATTGCGCCACCGCTCCCTCCGTAGCGCGGGCCTGGAACGAACAGGCACTGGCGGCCATCCGCATCGACGCCCCGCGGCCCACCGTTCACGCACGCAACCTCTACCACCTGTCGGTCGCCCTGTACGACACCTGGGCAGCCTTCGATCCGCTCGCCCAGCCGGTGCTCGCCGACGAATCTGCAGCCGCGGCCGCGGGCCTGGCGCAGCGCGAGGCGGCTCTGAGCCACGCCGCCCATCGACTGCTCGTCGATCGCTTCCGCTTGTCGCCCGGCGCCGCCACGACCCTGCCGCGCCTGCGGCAGTGCATGGTCGAACTGGGGCTCGATCCGGATGACGCCAGCACCAGCGGTAACAGTGCCGCCGCGATCGGCCATCGCGTCGCCGATGCACTGATCGGCCACGGATTGCAGGATGGCGCCAACCAGGCCGGCAGTTACGTCGATCCCACGCCCTTCTTTCCCGTCAACAACCCGATGCTGGTGGTCCTCCCGGGCACCGGTGCACTGGCCGATATCAACGCCTGGCAGCCGCTGATTCCGCCGGGCGCGCCGGGTGTGCAGAGCTTCCTGACGTCCCACTGGGCCGATGTCACGCCCTTCGCGCTGGTGCGGCCGGGCCCGAACCTGCCCTACATCGATCCGGGCGCGCCGCCGAAACTGGGGGCTGCCGGCGATGGGACCGTGCGGGCGGATGTGGTCGAACTGATCCGGCTGAGCGCCGAGCTCGATCCGGCCGATCCCACGGTCATCGATCGCTCGCCGGCGGTGTTCGGCAACAATCCGCTGGGCAGCAATGCCGGTACCGGCCACCCCGTGAATCCGGTCACCGGACAGCCGTACGCCGCGAATCCGGTCCTCAGGGGTGACTACGCTCGCGTGCTGGCCGAGTTCTGGGCGGACGGCCCGCAGTCGAGTACGCCGCCCGGGCATTGGAACGAGATCGCCAACGAAGTGTCCGACCATCCGCTGCTGAGTCGGCGGATTCGCGGGCGCGGCCCCGAGGTTTCCCGGCTGGAATGGGACGTCAAGCTCTACCTGCTGCTCAACGGGGCGCTGCACGACAACGCCATCGCGACCTGGGAGGTCAAGCACCGCTATGCGGCCTCGCGACCGATCACGCTGATCCGCGGCATGGCCGGGCTCGGCCAGGCTAGCGATCCCGCGTCGCCGCGCTACCACCCGAACGGCCTGCCGCTGGTGCCGGGCCTGATCGAGCTGGTGACCGCGCAGTCCAGCGCACCCGGGCAGCGCCATGCGCACCTCGCGGCCTTCGTCGGCCAGGTGGCGATCAGGGCCTGGGCCGGCCATCCGGCGAACCCGGCGACGCAGGCCGGTGGCGTGACGTGGATCCTCGGCGAACGCTGGATTCCCTACCAACAGCGCAATTTCGTGACGCCACCCTTCCCGGGCTACACCTCGGGCCACAGCGGCTTCAGTCGCGCAGCCGCAGAGGTGCTCGCCTCCTTCACCGGATCGGACTATTTCCCAGGGGGCCTGGGCGAGGCGCTGGCGGCGACCGCTGGGCAGGGTTTCGCGCTCGGTTTCGAGTTTGGTCCGAGCGTGCCCATGCGCCTGCAGTGGGCGACCTATTTCGATGCCGCCGACGAAGCCGGCCTCTCGCGCCTGTACGGCGGCATCCACCCCACCTTCGACGACCTTCCGGGTCGCGTGCTGGGTCACCAGGTCGGTCTCGCCGCGCTCGAGCGCGCTTATGGCCTCTACGGCAGCGCGGCGGACGCGCGTCCAGTGCCCGGGCCGGGCCGCCACGCCTTGCTGGGCCTGGTGCTGATGTTCCTGGCGATCGGCGTGGTGGCTCTTCCGCGCGGGATCGCGAGGACGTAAAGTCCCGGGATTGACTTTCCCGAGTAGCGATTCCCATGTTCGAGAACCTGAGCAAGCGCCTGTCCGAGACCGTCGATCGCCTGCGCGGTCGCGGCCGGCTGTCCGAGGAGAACATCCGCGAAGCCCTGCGCGAGGTGCGCATCGCACTGCTCGAGGCCGATGTCGCGCTGACCGTCGTGCAGGCCCTGATCGAGCGCGTCAAGGCGCGCGCGATCGGCCATGAGGTGCTGCAGAGCCTGACGCCGGGCCAGACCTTGATCAAGATCGTCCACGACGAGCTGGTCAAGGTCATGGGCACGCGCAACGAGGAGCTGAACCTCAATTGCCCGGCGCCTGCCGTCGTGCTGATGGCCGGCCTGCAGGGCTCGGGCAAGACCACCACCACCGGCAAGCTCGCGCGCCTCTTGATGGAGCGACGCAAGAAGCGGGTCATGGTGGTCAGTTGCGACGTCTACCGTCCGGCCGCGATCCAGCAGCTCGAGACCGTGGCCGGGCAAGTCGGTGCCAGCTTCTTCGCCAGCACGCCCGAGCAGAAGCCGCTCGACATCGCCCGCGCCGCGCTCGACGCCGCCCGCCGGCAGATGGCCGATGTGCTGATCGTCGACACCGCCGGCCGCCTCGCGATCGACGAGGCGATGATGGCCGAGGTCGCCGAGCTCAACCGCGTGCTGAACCCGATCGAGACGCTCTTTGTCGTCGACTCGATGACCGGCCAGGACGCGGCCAACACCGCCAAGGCCTTCGCCGAGGCGCTGCCGCTGACCGGCGTCATCCTGACCAAGACCGACGGCGACGCCCGCGGCGGTGCCGCGCTTTCGGTGCGCTACATCACCGGGCGGCCGATCAAGTTCCTCGGTGCCGGCGAGAAGCTCGATGCGCTCGAGCCCTTCCACCCGGATCGCGTCGCCTCGCGCATCCTCGGCATGGGCGATGTGCTGTCGCTGATCGAGGACGTCACCCGCAAGACCGACCAGGACAAGATGGAGAAGCTGGCGAAGAAGGTCGTCGCCGGCAAGAAGTTCGATCTCGAGGACATGCGCGACCAGCTCACCCAGATGCAGACCATGGGCGGCATCGGCTCGCTGATGGAGAAGCTGCCGATGATGCCGAAGGTGGGCGACACCGCGGCCGTCGGCGCGATGGGCGACAAGGAGATGCGCAAGATGGTCGCGATCATCAACTCGATGACGCCCAGGGAGCGCCGCTTCCCGGATTTGCTCAACGGTTCGCGCAAGGCGCGCATCGCCAAGGGCTCGGGCACCCAGCCTTCGGACGTCAACAAGCTGCTGAAGCAGTACATGACGATGGAGAAGATGATGAAGAAGGTCTCCTCCGGCGGCATCAAGGGCCTAATGCGCGCGCTGCGCGGTGGCGCGATGGGTGGCGGCATGGGTCCGGGGCCGGGCTTCGGCCTGCCCGGGCGGGGAATGCCGCCGAAGCGGTGAGCCAGGTCTTGCGCTGGGGCACCGGTGTCCATCGGAATCGTTTAGACTGGACGCCGACCAGTTCATCGGACGCGTGTCATGTCGGAAATCGGCGCCTACGAGGCCAAGACCAGGCTCTCCGAATTGCTGGAGGACGTCCGCAAGGGGGCGCGCTACGTGATCACCCGGCATGGCCAGCCCATTGCCGAGCTGCGGCCCGTGGGCTGGGGTGCTTCCGCGGAGCGACTGGCGGCGCTGGAGCGGATCGCCGAGTACCAGCAGGCGCATGACAGCGGTCCGATCAGTACCCGCGAACTGGTCGAAGAGGGTCGCAGGATCTGAGCGGTGTTCGTCGTCGATGCCTCGCTCGCGCTGGCCTGGATCCTTCGCGACGAACAGCATGAGCTGGCGAACCAGGTCAGGGCCCGACTGACCGGCGAGGGTCTTTGTGTTCCCGGACACTGGTCGCTCGAAGTTTGTAACGGCCTGCTGTCCGCGGCGCGTCGCCGGAGGATCCCGGCCGAAGATGTGCCGGCGCTCGCCAGGGACCTGCGCAGCCTCGTCGATGACATCGACGGCCAGACCGACCATGCCGCCTGGACCACCACCTTGGCCCTGGCGCAGCGCCACGCCTTGACCAGCTACGACGCCGCCTACCTCGAACTGGCCTCGCGCCGCCGATTGCCGCTGGCCTGCCTCGATCGCCCCTTGTTGCGCGCGGCGCGGGCAGAGGGCGTGGAGCTCGTTGCCGAGCTGCGCGGGTTCATCTGAAGCGAAGGTGCTCGCAGGCGCTTGCCGCGGGGCCTCGATCTGGCGCGACGCCCCCCGCGCACTCGCCCCAGCCCCCAGCCCCCAGCCCCCAGCCCCCAGCCCCGCTTCTGCCCGGACAAAGGTTCGGTTTGCAGGCTCCCAAACCCTTGGCTAGGCTCGGGTACACCGCCGCACAGGGCCTGGGAGGGGTTTGCGCGGCTTCAGACGGGGATACCGCCGATGAGCCATGCCGATCCGGCGCAGGGGAATCGCCTGCGCATCACCGCTCCTTCCCAGCCGGATGCCGCGCGCATCCTGACGCCAGAAGCCCTTGATTTCATTGCCGATCTCTGTGCCCGCTTCGGGCCAGAGCGCGAGCGCCTGCTGGCCGCGCGTGAGGCGCGCCAGCAGCGCATCAACGCGGGCGAGCTGCCGGGCTTCCTGCCCGAGACCGCCGCGATCCGCGCCGGTGACTGGAAGGTCGCGCCGATTCCGCACGACCTCTGGGATCGCCGCGTCGAGATCACCGGGCCGGTGGATCGCAAGATGATCGTCAACGCGCTGAACTCGGGCGCGAAGACCTTCATGGCCGACTTCGAGGACTCCAACGCTCCGACCTGGGCCAACCAGATCGGCGGCCAGGGGAACCTTTTCGACGCCGTGCGCCGGCAGATCGACTTCGTTTCGCCCGAGGGCAAGGCCTACAAGCTGAACCCGGTCACCGCGACGCTGATCGTGAGGCCGCGCGGCTGGCACTTGGACGAAGCCCACGTCGAACTCGACGGCAAGCCGATCTCGGGCTCGCTGTTCGATTTCGGCCTGTTCCTGTTCCACAACGGCCGCGAGCTGATCGAGCGCGGCAGCGGACCGTACTTTTACCTGCCCAAGCTGGAAAGCCACCTCGAGGCGCGCCTGTGGAACCTCGTGATCGACCATGCGGAGACCCGGCTGGGACTGCCGCGCGGTTCGGTCAAGGTCACCGTGCTGATCGAGACGCTGCTGGCCGCCTTCGAGATGGACGAGATCCTCTACGAGCTGCGCGAGCACATCGTCGGCCTCAACTGCGGGCGCTGGGACTACATCTTCAGCTACATCCGCACCTTCCAGACCGATCCCACGCGTGTGCTGCCCGATCGCGGCCAGGTGACGATGGCCAAGGGCTTCTTGCGCGCCTATTCGCAATTGCTGATCCGCACCTGCCACCGGCGCGGCGCCTTCGCGATGGGCGGCATGGCGGCGCAGATCCCGATCAAGGGTGATGCCGAGGCCAACGAGGCTGCGCTGGCGAAGGTCCGTACCGACAAGGAGCGCGAGGCCGGCGACGGTCACGATGGCACCTGGGTGGCGCACCCGGGCCTGGTGCCGATCGCGATGGCCATCTTCGACCGCCACATGCCCGAGGCCAACGCGCTGGCGCGCCTGCGCGAGGACGTGCAGGTGAGCGCCGGGGATCTGATCCGCCCGCAGGAGGGCACGATCACCGAGGCCGGCCTGCGCCTCAACATGAACATCGGGCTGCAGTACATCGGTGCCTGGCTCGCCGGCAACGGCTGTGTGCCGATCCACAACCTGATGGAAGACGCGGCCACCGCCGAGATCGCACGCGCCCAGCTCTGGCAGTGGGTGCGCTGCGCGGCGACGCTCGACGATGGTCGTACGGTCGATGCGGCGATGGTCGAGCAGTGGCTCGGTGAAGAGCTGGTTAAGCTTCAGTCATCTTCGGGAGGCGCCCTCGCGGCGGAGTTGCCCGCAGCCGCCGAGGTGCTGAAGCGGCTGGCGCTGGCAGACCGTTTCGAGCGCTTCCTGACCCTACCGGCCTATGGGCTTTTGCTCGAGAAAGAGAGAGGTTGACCGATGGCGTTTCTGACTCAAGCGCAACTGGAGCAGGACTGGCGCGACAATCCCCGCTGGAAGGGCGTCACGCGCGCCTACAGCGCGGCTGACGTGGTTCGCCTGCGTGGCACCGTGCCGGTCGAGCACACGCTCGCCAAGCTCGGCGCCGAGAAGCTCTGGCGCTACCTGCACACCGAGGACTACGTCAACGCGCTCGGCGCGCTGACCGGCAACATGGCCATGCAGCAGGTCAAGGCCGGCCTCAAGGCGATCTACCTCTCGGGCTGGCAGGTCGCGGCCGATGCCAACACCGCCGGTGCGATGTACCCGGACCAGTCGCTGTACCCGGTCGACTCGGTGCCGAACGTCGTGCGCCGCATCAACAACGCGCTCCTTCGCGCCGATCAGCTCCACAACGCCGAGGGCGGCGCCAACATCGACTGGATGCAGCCGATCGTGGCCGATGCCGAAGCCGGTTTCGGTGGCGTGCTGAACGCTTTCGAGCTGATGAAGCACATGATCGAGGCCGGTGCCGCCGGCGTGCACTGGGAAGACCAGCTCGCCAGCGCCAAGAAGTGCGGCCACATGGGCGGCAAGGTGCTCGTCCCGACGCAGGAAGCCGTGCAGAAGCTGGTCGCCGCGCGCCTCGCCGCCGACTGCGCCGGCGTGCCTTCGATCATTGTCGCGCGCACCGACGCGCTCGGCGCCAACCTGATCACCTCCGACGTCGACGAGAACGACAAGCCCTTCTGCACCGGTGAGCGCACCGTCGAAGGCTTCTACGTGACGAAGATGGGCCCGGAACAGGCGATCTCGCGTGGCCTGGCCTACGCGCCCTATGCGGACCTGGTCTGGTGCGAGACCGGCACGCCGGACCTGGAATTCGCCAGGCAGTTCGCCGAAGCCATGCACAAGAAGTACCCGGGCAAGCTGCTGGCCTACAACTGCTCGCCCAGCTTCAACTGGAAGAAGTACCTCGACGACGACACCATCGCCAAGTTCCAGCGCGAGCTGGGCGCGATGGGCTACAAGTTCCAGTTCATCACGCTGGCCGGCTTCCACGCGCTCAACTTCTCGATGTTCCAGCTCGCCAAGGGCTACAAGGCGCGCCAGATGTCGGCCTACGTCGAGTTGCAGCAGGCCGAGTTCGCCGCCGAGTCGCAGGGCTACACCGCGACCAAGCACCAGCGTGAAGTCGGCACCGGCTACTTCGACCAGGTCACCCAGGTCATCGCCGGCGCCCAGTCCTCGATCACCGCGCTCAAGGGCTCGACCGAGGCCGAACAGTTCCACGAAGAAAAGGTTGCCTGAACAACAATGGCGGGCCGGCCCCAGTGCCGGCCCCGCCAGGCCCACGGGCCCGTTACCTGTTTCAGGACTCTCACTCCAGCCCGGCCCCGCGCCGGGGTTTTTTTTGGGGCGCCAGGGCGAATCCCCGTCGTT
>JANJUH010000472.1 GCA_024710675.1 Lysobacterales bacterium | reverse complement strand
AGCGGCCCTTGCGCGGACACCAGGATCACCGGCGTCTGCCGGGCGCCCTGGCCCTGGAAGGCGCGACGCAGCAATTCGACACCACCGATGCCGGGCAGGATCAGGTCGACCACCAGGAGATCGACCTCGCGCAGACGACCGGGTTGCGCGTACAGCAGTTCCAGCAGTGACTCGCCGTCCCCGAGCACGCGCACCTGCCAACCGCGCACCTCCAGCAAATGGCTGAGTGCACGCGCCGCGATCGCATCGTCGTCGACGACCAGGGCCAGGCGATTGTCGCCGCGCTCGGGCTCCGTCAACTCGGTCTCGCGGCGCCCGAGCCCGAGGCGCACGCGGAATTCGCTGCCACGGCCAGCTTCGGTCTCGACCTCGATGTGCCCGCCCATCAGGTCGACCAGCCCGCGGCTGATCGGCAAGCCCAGCCCGGTGCCGCCGAAGCGGCGCGTGCTCGCCGCATCACCCTGGGCGAAGGGCTCGAAGACGCGCTCGAGCTTCTGTGGCTCGATGCCGATGCCGGTATCGCGCACGACCAGCGTCAACTCGACTTCGCCGGCGCCGAGTGCCTCGGCCTCGGCACGCACCTGCACGCGGCCACGCTCAGTGAACTTGATCGCGTTGCCGACCAGGTTGAACAACACCTGGCGGATGCGCACCGGGTCACCGAGCAGGGACGCCGGCACCGCCGGCGCCGCCTCGCAACTGAAATCGAGGCCCTTGTCGCGGGCGAGCCCGTCATAGACCGCGCGGATGTCGCCGAGGACTGCGCGCAGGTCGAAGGCACGCTCCTCGATCTGGATGCGCCCGGTCTCGAGCTTGGCGTAATCGAGCAGGTCGTCGAGGATGATCAGCAACGCACGCGCCGCCGATTCGATGCGCTCGACGCGCTCGGTCTGCATGCCGTCGAGCACGCTCTTGCGCAGCAGGTAGGCGAGGCCGAGGATGGTCGTCATCGGCGTGCGGATCTCGTGGCTCATGTTGGCCAGGAACTCGCTGCGCGCGCGCTGCGTGCGCTCGGCCAGCTCGCGCGCTTCGGTCAGGCGCTGCTCGGCCAGGCGATGCTGGCTGAGGTCGACCAGCACCACCAGCGTGCGGCTGTCGACGCGCGCCAGGTGCAGTTCAAAGGCGCGTCGCAAGCCGTCGACATGCGGCAATTCGAGCTCGATCTGGGCATGCGCCGGGCCAGCGCTGGCGAGGGACTGCCACGCGCCCTCGAGCCGCTCGCGAGCTGCCTCGTCGGTGCAGGCGGTCTCCGCCCAGGCCGCGCGATCGAGCCCCGCGTGCAGCCTCGCATCGAGCTCGGCCTGGTAGCGCGCATTGCTGAGCGCCAGGCGCTCGCCATCGAAGACCGCCAGCGGCAAGGGCAGGCGTTCGATCAGCGTGCGCATCAGTGCCTCGCTGGCGCGCAGCTCGCCGACCGCGCGCTTGCGCTCGGTGATGTCGCGCACCAGCCAGTACAGGGCCGGACGGCCGGCGAACTCGATGGTATGAACCACCACCTGCACATCGATCGGTGCCCCGCCCCAGACCTTGTAGCGGGTCTCGAACTCCTCGTGCCCCACCGCCACCGCACGGGCGATGTGGCGGATCGTGTCCATCGGTGCCGTGCCCGCCTCGTGCTCGCGGATCCGCATCTGCGCGAAGCGCTCGGCATCGTGCCCGAGCAGGCGCTGCGCCGCGTTGTTGAATGCCAGCGGACGCTCGCTGTCGAGATCGACGATGATCACGCCATCGGGTGACAGGTCGAAGAGCGTGCGATACAGGCGCTCGGCGGGGCCACGCGGGACCTGGCCGGCCTCCACCGACGAGGGATCGGCGAAGGACAGCAAGGCGCCGGTGATGCGCTCCTGCTCGCGGGTGGCGCTGATCGTCACCCGTTGCGGCGCCCGCCCTTCCCCGACCTGGGCGCTGCCTTCGTGACGCTGCTTGCGACCAGCGAAGAGGGCCGCCAGCGGATCCTCGTCGGACTCGAAACGCACGAAGTCCGCCAGCGGACGCCCGAGCAGATCGCCGGGCGTCAGCGCACACGCACTGGCGAAGGCGGGATTGGCAAAGCGGATCCGGCTGTCGCCATCGACCCCGACGATGCCCTCGTCCGCACCTTGCAACAGTCGCCGGTGCAGGCTGTGCAGGCGCCCCAGTTCGTTGCGCCGCATGGTGGCGACGACACCGGCGAAGATCGCGATCAGGGCGACGCCCAGCCACAGCATCAAACCGAAGGCCGCGCGCTGCCGCCACTCGGCCCACCAGCCGCCGGCATCACGCCAGGCCTCGACCTGCCAGCGCGGATCGCCGGTCAGTGCGGGCGGCAGCGTCACGGTACTCTGGACCCGGAACTCCGACCCTGCCGCCGCCACCGGGGCCGCTCCGGCGATCAAGCCGGCGTCATCCGCCAGGCCGGCCAGCCGTGGTGCCGACGCGGGCGCCAGGGCGCTGTCGAAAAACCCGGGTGCGAGCAGCAACAGGCTGGCACCGGGCAGGACCTCGCTGCGGCGCTGCCGCACAAGCACGCGCTCACCCGCCGCGGCGTTGGACAGCGAGCCAAGGCGCGCACCACCCGGAGGACCGGCCAGCACGTCCGCCACCACCGCCTCGGCGGCCAGCACCCGCCCCATCCAGTCGAAGCGGGTGCTGGCGAGTACCCTGCCCTCGCCATCGCCGACTGCCACCGCCACGACGCCGGGCTCCATCGAGCCCACCACGCGGGCAATGGACTGGGCGTCGTCAGGATTGGCTGCGAGCGCCGCATCGAGCCGATCGAGCAGGTAGAGCGCGTGAGCCAGGCGCAATTCCACACCCCGTGCGACCAGGTGTGCCGTGTCGGCGAGACGGAGCTGCTCGGCGGACTCGGCCTGCCGGTATTGGCGATAGAGGTCGAAGGCCAGGCCCGCTCCGATCAGCGCCAGCGCCCCGGCCACCAACCACCACGGCGACAGCCTCCCCAGTCGGGCAAACGGCTGGCTGCTCAGGATGGTGGCGCTGCGGTTGGCCATGAGGCGATGCTATCCCGCCTCACGCCCGCCTGCGCGGCGACTTGCGGCGCCCGGAGCGGCGCGTAGAATCCGGTGGCGACGCGGGTGTAGTTCAATGGTAGAACTGCAGCTTCCCAAGCTGCTAACGTGGGTTCGATTCCCATCACCCGCTCCACCTCCGTCCGGCTCGGTCCAGGCCGTCCCGCATCACCGCCGGTGCGGTTCACTTCGTTCACCAGCACCCTACGTTCACCGGCACCCTGCGAGGGCTCAGCCCTCCGCGCTCGCCACCGCGCTGGCACCGCTGCCGTCGCCATCGACCTCCACATCGATCCGCGCCGGATGGCAGCAGTGCGGGCAATCCTCGATCCACGACTGCCGCCGCCCCAGCGTCAGGTCGACGCTGATTTCCCAGCCCTGCCAACAGGCCGGGCAATGGACCTCGCAAGTGGCGTCCAGCGGTCGTTGGCGTGGGTCGCTGCCGGGCTCGTAGACCGGCTCCAGACCGTACAGCGCATCGACCCGCGCGGGATCGGCCAGCGCCGCGTCGGCCAGCAGTCGCCCGACAGGATCCGCGACAACCCGGCGCATCAGAAGGGCTTGCCGACCACCAGCAACAGGATCGGCACCGCCAGCACCAGCGGCAGTTCGTTGTACCAGCGCAACGCCGTCGGGCCGGGCAGTTGGCCGCCCCTGGCCGCGCGCTTGAGCCAGATGCCGCTGTGGATGAAGTAGGCGAAGAGCACCACCACCAGCGTGAACTTCGCATGCATCCAGCCACCGCCGATGCGGTAGTGCATCCACAGCATCAAGCCGGGCAGCAGCGCGAGGCCGAACATCACGTGGCCGAAGCCGTAAAGGCGCCTGCCCATCAGCACCAGGCGCTCGCGCACCGCCGGAACATCTCCCGCCTCGGCGATGTTGACCAGGATCCGCGGCAGGTAGAACACCGCCGCCATCCACGCGATCACGAACAGGATGTGCAGCGTCTTCGCCCACAGATAACCCATTGCCTCGTCTCCTTCGATCCGGAACCGCAGACTGCCAAACTGCGCCGGTGCCGGGCAATGCGCGAACGGGCCGGGCAGAGCGCTGCTGTGTAGCATCGGGCGTCGGGTATGCGCGCCGCGTGAGTGGGGCCGTGCCCCGCCCCCTGAACTATGGAAGCCCAGCCATGACTGCGAACGCCAAAGCCGGTGGCATGCCGCTGCACACCAAGATGCTGATCGGATTCGTGGTCGGCGCCGTGGCCGGCATCTGCGCCAACCTGTGGGCTGCCGACAGCGCCTGGCTGGGCGGGCTCGTCACCTACGTCGCCAATCCGGTCGGCCAGATCTTCCTGCGCCTGCTCTTCATGCTGGTGGTGCCGCTGGTGTTCTCGGCGCTGGTGCTGGGCGTGGTCGAGATCGGCGAACCCTCGGCGCTCGGGCGCATCGGGCTGAAGACCCTGGCCTTCATTTTCACGGTCACGGCCATCGCGGTGACCATCGGCCTCGTCGTCGTCAACCTGCTCGAACCCGGCCGCGGCCTGCCTCCCGAGGTCGGCCAGGCAATCCTCGCCAGCTCGGCCGAGAACGCAGGCGCGATCGTCGCGAAGAAGGAAGGATTCAGCGGCATGGACCTGCTGCTGAACATCGTGCCGCGCAATCCGCTGGCCTCGGCGGTCAACGGTGATCTGATCGCGGTGATGTTCTTTGCGCTGATGGTCGGTATCGCCGCCACCGTGTTGCGCAGCGACGGCACCCGCAGCTTCCTTGGCACCGTGCAGGGCATGTACGACATCTGCCTGAAGCTGATCGACTGGGTCATCCAGCTCGCGCCCTACGCCGTCGCCGCCTTGTTGTTCTCGATCACCGCCAAGCTCGGCTTCGATGTGCTGGTGCAGCTCGCCCGCTTCGTCGGCACCGTGGTCCTCGCGCTCTCGATCCATTTCTTCGTGGTCTTCCCGCTGCTCGTGAAGTTCGTCGGCCGCATGTCGCCAATCGCCTTCTTCAAGCGCGCGGAGCCGGCCATCCTGACGGCCTTCTCGACCTCTTCCAGCTCGGCCACCTTGCCGACCACGCTGATGGTCGCCGAGGAGCGGCTCGGCATACCGCGCCGCGTGGGGCGTTTCGTCTGCACGCTCGGTGCCACCGCGAACATGAACGGCACCGCGCTGTTCGAGGGCATCACGGTGCTGTTCCTGGCGCAGTTCTTCGGCGTCGACCTGAGCCTGGCGCAGCAGGTGACGATCCTGTTCCTGTGCATCCTCGGCGGCATTGGCGCGGCCGGCGTGCCCGGCGGCTCACTGCCAGTGATCGCGATGATCCTGGTGATGTTCGGCATTCCGCCGGAAGGCATTGGCCTGATCCTCGGCGTGGATCGCTTCCTCGACATGTGCCGGACCACGGTGAACGTCACCGGCGATCTGGTCGGCTCGGTGGTGGTGGCGCGCGGCGAGTCGCCCGACTGGCATTCGGCGCGCAGCTAGGCTCGATCCGCCGCCGGCGATGGAGGAACGGCCGCGCAAGTTCGTCCATGTCGACATGGACGCCTTCTACGCGTCGGTCGAGCAGCGCGACGATCCGAGCTTGCGCGGCCGTCCGGTGGTGGTCGCCTGGCGTGGCGAGCGTTCGGTGGTGTGCGCGGCCTCCTACGAAGCCCGGACCTTCGGCGTGCGCTCGGCCCTGCAGGCCCTGCGCGCCGAACAGCTGTGCCCCCAAGCGGTCTTCGTGCCGCCCGATTTCCCGCGCTACAAGGCGGTATCTCAGCAGGTGCGCCAGATCCTGCTCGCCGCCACACCGCTGGTCGAGCCGCTGTCGCTGGACGAGGCCTATCTCGACGTGACCGATCACCTCGGCGAGGCCGGCAGCGCGACAGCCGTCGCGAAGCGGGTCCGCGCGCAGATTCGCGAGGTCACCGGCCTGACCGCCTCCGCCGGCGTCGCCCCGGCCAAGTTCCTCGCCAAGATCGCCTCGGACTGGCGCAAGCCCGATGGGCTGTTCGTGATCCGACCGCACGAGGTACTGGACTTCCTCGCGCCACTGCCGGTCGGCCGCCTGCCCGGTGTCGGCAAGGTCATGGATGCGCAGTTGCGAGCGCTCGGGATCACCACCGTCGCCGACCCGCGCGCCCGGCCGGCCGGGGAACTCGAGCAGCGCCATGGCCGCTGGGGCCGGCGCCTGGCCGAACTGGCGCTGGGCATCGACCACAGCCGGGTCGAACCGGAACGGCCGGCGCAGTCGATTTCCTCGGAGGACACGCTCGAGCACGATCTGCCACTCGCCGAGTTGCGCCCGGTCGTCGAGCGCCTGGCGCCGCGCGTGCATGCGGCGGCCGCGAAGACGGGTCGAATCGCCCGCACGGTGGTGCTCAAGCTCAAGACTGCCGAGTTCCGTATCCTGACGCGCAGCCTGACGCCACCGAACCCGCCCGGCTCCGCCGAGGAACTGGCCACACTCGCCTGGTCGCTGAGCGAACGCGTCGACCTGCCCGCGACAACGCGCTTTCGACTGGTCGGCGTGGGGCTGAGCGGATTCGTCGATGCGGAGTTCGGCGGGCAGGGGGATCTTTTTGCCGGCGGGCCTGCCAAGACTGAGGTAGGAGCGCCCTCCGTGCGCGATTGAATTGCGTCGGATCGCGCCCAGAGGGCGCTCCTACAAACGCACACTCACCAACATCCCGCCATGCCCCACCTGATCCTGCACCGCCCCGAGATCCCGCCCAACACCGGCAACGTGATCCGCCTCGCGGCCAACACCGGCTTCGCACTGCACCTGATCGAGCCACTCGGCTTCGAGCTCGACGACAAGCGTCTCAGGCGCGCCGGGCTCGATTACCACGAGTACGCCAGCCTGAAGGTGTGGCCGGATCTGGACGCCTGCCTCGATGCGATCGGCCAACCACGCTGCTTCGCGCTGTCGACACACGGGCGCCGCAGCCCTTACGACACGCGCTTTGCTGCCGGCGATGCCTTGCTGTTCGGCTCGGAATCCTCGGGCCTGCCGCCCGAGATCCGCGCCCGCTTCGACGGCGAGCACCTGCTGCGCCTGCCGATGCGCACGGGCTCGCGCAGCCTGAACCTGTCGAACGCCGTCGCCGTGGTGGCCTTCGAGGCCTGGCGGCAGCTGGGCTTCGCGGGCGCCGCCTCAGCGAGTTGAGGCCGGCTCGACCTTGCGGCCATCCAGCCAGGTCGAGCGCACCGAGAGCGCCAGCAGGCCGCGTGGCTTCACCGTGTAAGGATCGGTCGAGAGCACGACGAAATCCGCGCGCTTGCCGGGCTCGAGACTGCCGAGATCGTCCTCGGCGTGGCCAGCATGCGCCGCGCCGAGCGTGAAACCGGCCAGCGCCTCGGCAAAGCCAAGGCGCTCCTTCGGCAGCCAGCCACCCTCGGGCTCGCCTTGCGCATCCTGTCGCGTCACGGCCGCATAGAGGCCGGGCAAGGGCTCGACACGCTCGACCGGAAAATCCGAGCCGAAGGCCAAGGCTGCGCCCGACGCCGTGAGCTGTCGCCACGCGTAGGCACCACGCAGGCGATCGGCACCCACCCGGGCCTGCGCCCAGGGCATGTCGCTGGTCGCAGGGGTGGGCTGCATCGAGGCGATCACGCCGAGCGCCGCGAAGCGCGGCAGGTCGGCGGGATCGACGATCTGGGCGTGCTCGACACGCGGGCGCAATGTCGACCGCAGGCCCGGATCGAGGCCTGCATAGACATCGAGCAGCACCCGGTTGGCGCGATCGCCAATCGCATGCACGGCTGGCTGCACGCCGCAGCCGGCTGCCCGCTCGACGAGCGCACGCAAGGCCTCGTCGGACTGCAGCATCAGCCCCCGCGAGCCCGGCGCATCGGCGTAGGGCGCCAGCAAAGCCGCACCGCGGCTGCCGAGCGCGCCGTCAGCGTAGTACTTGACCGCGCGCATCTCTAGCCGCCCGGAGGCGTGCGCATAGGCGCCGTCGCGGCAGAGATCGGCGAGCGCCACCGAATCACCGTCGGCCATCGCATAGACGCGGATCGGCAGGGCACCCTCGTCGGCCATCGCCTTCAGCACCGCCAGGTCCTCACGCGACACGCCTGCATCGTGGACGCCGGTCAGCCCGGCGCGCGCCGCCGCAGCCATCGCCTGCGCATAGGCGCGGCGCTTTTGCGCGGCGTCGGGCTTGGGCACGATGCGCTCGACGAGCAGCATGGCGTTGTCGATCAGCACACCGGTAGGCTCGCCGGACTCGTCGCGCAGGATCTGGCCGCCCTCGGGATCCGGCGTATCGCGCGTGATGCCGGCCAAGGCCAGCGCCTTGCCGTTGGCCCAGCCGGCGTGGCCGTCGATGCGTTCGAGCCACACCGGGCGCTCGCCGAAGGCTTCGTCGAGCGGCGCGCGGTTCGGGAAAGCCTGCTCCGGCCAGTCGTTCTGGTCCCAGCCACGGCCGAGCAGCCAGTCGCCCTTGCCCAGGTCCTGCGCCTTGGCGCGCACGCGTTCGACGATGGCCGCGACATCACGGGTGTCGACCAGATCCGCGCGCTGCAGCGCCAGCCCGAGGCCGAGCAGGTGCCCGTGCGCGTCGATCAGCCCCGGGATCACGGTGCCTTCGACAACGATCTCCTCGAACTCGCCGCGCGCGGCGAGCCGCTCGCGCAGCTCCGCCGCCTCGCCCGCCGCAATCACCCGCCCCTCGCGATCGATCGCCAGACCCGAAACCGGCGCCGGCGCATCAGCGCGTGGGTAGATCCGGCCGACGATCAGGCGGTCAGCGCTATCGCTGGCCGCTGCCGGGCTCGCGACCGTTGCACCGAGGAGCAGGGCAAGACTGAGGATTCGGATCACGCCTGGGGCTCCTTTGCGAAAGGCAGGAGCACTTTATCCGCAAAGGACGCGAAGGACGCAAAGGGAAAAGCGGGGCTGGGGGCTGGGGGCTGGGGCGAGTGCGCGGACTCTCAATGGAAGATCCCGGCAGCGCCGCATGCGCCCAGCGCTCTGTGGCAGCGCCCTCGCGGCGCGATCCCCGGGGCTCGGAAAGTCGCGCGTCAAGCGCGCTCCCACAGGAGGCCGATGGCAAGCGATCAACCCGCCGCCGGCTCCTTCTTCGCCACCTTGACACTCAATTCCTGCAACTGGCGCTCCGGCACCACCGAGGGCGCGCCGGTGAGCGGGCACTGGGCGCTGGCGGTCTTCGGGAAGGCGATGACGTCGCGGATCGATTCGACCCCGCACATCAGCGCGGCGATGCGGTCGATGCCGAAGGCGATGCCGCCGTGCGGCGGGCAGCCGTAGCGCAGCGCTTCCAGCAGAAAGCCGAACTTGAGATTCGCCTCCTCTTCCTCGATGCCGAGCAGGCGAAACACCGCCGACTGCAGGTCCGGGCGGTGGATACGGATCGAGCCGCCGCCGATCTCGTTGCCATTGAGCACGCAGTCGTAGCCGCGCGACAGCGCCTCGCCCGGCATCGCCGCGAGCTGCGCGGCATCCTCGATCGAGGGTGCGGTGAAGGGGTGGTGCAGCGAGACCCAGCGGTTCTCGCCGTGATCGAACTCGAACATCGGGAAATCGACCACCCACAAGGGCCGCCAGCCCTCGGCGACCATCCCCAGGTCGCGGCCGACCTGCAGGCGCAGCGCGCCCATGAAGTCCGACACGGTCTTCCAGGGACCCGCGCCGAAGAAGATCAAATCACCGGTGGCCGCATCGACCGCCTTCAGGATGCCGTCCAGCGCAGCATCGTCGAGGAACTTGACGATCGGGCTGGTCATGCCCTCGCGACCCTTGGCCAAATCGTCGATGCGGATCCACGCCAGGCCCTTGGCGCCGTAGCGGGCGACATGGGGGCCGTAATCGTCGATCTGCTTGCGGGTCAGGCTGGCGCCATTGGGCACCTTCAGCGCGGCGACGCGGCCACCCGGGTCGTTGGCGGGGCCGGCGAAGACCTTGAAGCCACTGGTCTTCAGGTGCTCGGCGACGTCGACCAGCTCCAGCGGGATGCGCAGATCGGGCTTGTCGGAGCCGAAGCGACGCATCGCCTCGGCATAGCTCATGCGCGGGAAGGGATCGGCCAGCTCGACGCCGGCGACCTCGCGGAAGACATGGCGGATCATTGCCTCGACCACGCCCTGCACATCCTCCTCGCGGACGAAGGCCATCTCGATGTCGAGCTGGGTGAACTCGGGCTGGCGGTCGGCGCGCAGGTCCTCGTCGCGGAAGCAGCGGGCGATCTGGTAGTAGCGGTCCATGCCCGCCATCATCAGGATTTGCTTGAAGAGCTGCGGCGACTGCGGCAGCGCATAGAACTCGCCCGGGTTGACGCGGCTCGGCACCAGGTAGTCGCGCGCACCCTCGGGCGTGGCCTTGGTCAGGATCGGCGTCTCGATGTCCTGGAAGCCGCGCGCATCGAGGTACTCGCGGACCGCGCGCACCAGCCGGGTGCGCAGGCGCATGGTCTTTTGCATCGAGGCGCGGCGGATGTCGAGGTAGCGATAACGCAGGCGCGCCTCCTCGCCCGGGGTCTCGTCGAGCATGAAGGGCAAGGGCGCGGCGGCATTGAGGATCTCGACCTCCGTCGCCACGACCTCGATGCGGCCGCTGGCCAGGCGCTCGTTGACCTGTGAGGCCGGGCGCGGACGCACTTTGCCGGTGATGCGCAGGCAGTACTCGTAGCGGACGCGGTCGGCAGCGGCGAAGGCCGTGGCGTTGTCGGGCTCGATGACCACCTGGACGATGCCGGCATGGTCACGCAGGTCGATGAAGATCACGCCGCCGTGGTCGCGCCGGGTGTCGGCCCAGCCGCAGAGCACGACCTCGTTGTCCGCCAGCGCCAGGTCGACGGCGCCGCAGAGGTGGGTGCGATAGGTGGTCTGGGCGGACATGGCGGACTCGTTCGGGAGGGATGCGGGAGGGCGCCGGATGCTACGGTTTCACGCGCAGAGCCCGCAAACGAATGTACCGATCCCGCCAAGGCACGATCGGCAACTTTTTGACTGGACTCGTGGCATCCTTGGGTCATCGAGCTGCGAACCGAGGAGCGTCGCCCGCCCCCGCATGGACATCGAGGAGCGCCAGATCGACGTCACCCAGCTTGCGCCCGGCATGTTCGTGTCGCGGCTGGACCGGCCGTGGACCGACACCGATTTCCTGCTGCAAGGCTTCGAGATCCAAACTGAGGACGACATCTCGCGCCTGCGCCGCTGGTGCCGGCACGTCTATGTCGATGTGCAGAAGAGCTTTGCCAAGGACCGCGGCTCGGTGATCACGCGCCTGGGTTGGGGCCTGCTGCGCCGCCATGGCAAGCCACTGCCGCCGCCGGTCGAGTACACCGACACCGCGACGGTGGTCGAGGAGCTGCCGCGCGCCAAACGCGCCTTCGACGATGCCCGCGCGCTGGCTGCGCGCGTCATTGCCGAGGTCCGCGCCGGCCGCCGGGTGCCGGCCGAGGCGCTCGCAGCCGCGGTCGAATCGGTGGTCGCCAGCGTGCTCCGCAATGCCGATGCCTTCCTCTGGCTGGATGCGCTGCGCAAGCGCGACAGCTATAGCTACAGCCACGCCCTCAATTGCTGCGCGCTGGTCGCCACCTTCGGTCGTCACCTGGGCTTTCCGCGCGAGATGCTGGTCGACCTGGCCAGCGCCGGCATGCTGATGGATGTCGGCAAGTCCAAACTGCCCGAGGAGCTGCTGCACCGCGACGGCCCCCTCGACGAGGCCGAGTTGGCGTTGGCCCGGACGCACCTCGAACACGGGCTCGAGCTGCTGGCCGAGATGGAGGCGGCCGGCGAGGAGGTGTGCGCCATGGTGCGCCACCACCACGAGCGCCACGATGGCTCGGGCTACCCGAGCGGCCTCAGCGGCTCCTCGATCCCGCTGACCAGCCGCATGCTCGGCATCGTCGACACCTTCGATGCGATGGCGAGCGATCGCCCGCACCAGAAGGCGATGTCGCGCCACGACGTGCTGCAATACCTCTACAAGCAGCGCGACACGCTGTTCCAGGCCGAGCTGATCGAGCAGTTCAGCCAGTGCCTGGGCGTGTACCCGACCGGCTCGATGGTCGAGCTGTCCTCGGGTGAAATCGCGATCGTGATGGCGCAGAACCCGGCTCGCCGGCTGTTCCCGCGGGTGACCGTGCTGACCTTCGCCGACAAGAGCATCGACCCGGCCTTCCGCCAGGTCGATCTGTGGACCACGGCGACCGACAGCAGCGGCAAGGGCCGCATCTGGGTCGCGCGTTCGCTGCCGCCGGGGGCCTACGGGCTCGACCCCTCGGAACTGTTCCTGTGAGTTGCTCGTTGCGGGGACCATGCGCCAGGCGCCCGAGCCTCCCGCGCCGAGGTGGTGCGGATCGCTGCGCTCACCACACCCTGCCCGGCGCACGCTGCCCGCTCTTGCTGTCCCCGGGTCCCGGTTGCAAGACAGCCCATGCGTAACGCCGAAGCCCTGCTCGAGGGACTCGAATCAGCGCTCGCGGCCGGTGGCCCGGCAACCGGTCTCGTCCTCGTGCATCTGCGCCGGATGTCGCAGTTCGCCGGCTTGATCGGCATCGAGGCCTCACGCCGGCTCGCCGAGTCGGCGCACGATCGCCTGGTGTCCTTGCTGCGCCAGGGTGATCAGTTGGTCCCGCTCGCCGGGGCGGATTTCGCCTTGGTCCTGCCGAAGCTCTACAGCCCCAATCACGCGCTGCTGGCGGCACGCAAGATCCTGCGCGAATTCGAGTCCCCGCTGCGGCTGGAGGAAGACGCCTACACGCCGATGGTCGGCATCGCGCTGGCGACGGCGCCAGAGCACGGCAACACGCCCGAGATCCTGCTGCGGCGTGCGCTGATCGCCTACGACCAGGTGCAAGCGGGGCACCAGCGTCTGGTCGTCGCCACGCCACCTGGCCAGGAGCACTGGCTGATCGACGATCTGCGCGAGGCGCTGGCGCACAACGAACTCGCGATCGAGTTCCAACCCATCGTCGAACTGACCACAGGTCGCATCGTCGCCGCCGAAGCGCTGGCCCGCTGGGTCTCTGCCCGCACCGGTCCGGTCGGGCCCAGCCAGTTCGTCGCGCTGGCCGAGCAGACCGGGCTGGCACCGGAACTCACGCGTTGGAGCATCAACGCCGCCTTGCGCGAGTTCGGACGCTTGCGCAAGGCCTACCCCGGCATGCGCTGCGCGGTGAACCTGTCGACGCGCGTCTTCGGTCTTTCCGGCCTCGAGGAGCAGATCATCGGTGCGCTGGCGTTGTGGGACGTGCCGCCGGACTCGGTGGTGCTGGAGGTCACCGAGACCGCCGTGATGGAGGACCCGGAACTCAGCGGCACCGTGCTGCGCAACTTGCGCAACCAGGGCTTGCACGTGGCGCTGGACGATTTCGGCCAGGGCTTTTCCTCCTTCGGCTACCTCAAGCACTTCCCGGCCAGCGAGCTGAAGATCGACCAGTCCTACGTCACGCCGATCCCGCGCGATCCGCGCTCGCGCCAGATCGTGCGCGCGATGGTCGGCCTCGCCCACGAACTGCAGATGCGCGCCGTCGCCGAGGGCGTCGAGGATGCCGCCACACTCGCCGCGCTCGCCGATTTCGGCTGCGACCTGGCCCAGGGCTTCCACATCGGGCGCCCGCAGCCGGTCGAGGCCTGGCTGGCCAAGCGCTGACGCCGATCGCGAGGCAAGGTGGCCAGTGGGCCCTACCGTAGGAGCGCCCTCTGGGCGCGATTTGGCGTGCGAGGACATCGCGCCCAGAGGGCGCTCCTACGGTCAAGGCAGCGGCCGGCCATACCGCTACACCAACTCGATCGCCTCACCCACCGGCCCGGCCAGCACGCGGGCGCTGGGATCGTCGGCCGAGGCCAGCCGGCGACCGTCCGCGTCGCTGCGATACAGGCTGACGCAACGCAGGCCGGCGCGGTGCGCCGGGGCCGCAGGTATTCCGGCAGCGACCGCCGTGAACAGGATCGTGTGGCCTCCCCGCAACCGGCCCAGAACACTGCCATCGTCCTGCGACTGCCAGTCGACCAATCCCAGGCCACCATAGAAGGCAGCGGAACGCTCGGGATCCGGGGTCGCCACGACCAGCCTGCCCAGCGCGGGCCGCTTGCCTGCTACCGAAAAGCCCAGCGTCTCGCCATCCGGCCCGGTCCAGCAGTCATCACCTGATGCCCCATCGCCGAGCGACTGCCAGCCCTGCGGGCTCCCGGCTGGCAGGGCATCGGCCTGCTCGACCAGATCCAGCCAGCTCCTGTCGACCGCTTCGAGTCGGACGCAGCGCGCGCCGGCGAGCACGGGATCACCGAGGTCGAGCGCGCGCTGCCCGGGAAATGGCGCCACCGGCCCGGCGCTGAAGCCCAGCGCCTCATAGGCCGCCACGGAGGCATCGAGGGAACGGACGATCAGGGTGCAGCCGGCAATCGGGCCCAGGCGCATTGGAAGGCTTCCAGCAGGACAATGGCCAGACGCTGCCGCAGCCAAGTCGTGGGGTCAATCCGTCCAGCCGCCATTTGCTAACCTTCGCGCCCCCGACCTGTCCCTTCCCGCCATGTCCGTCCGCACCCGCTTCGCCCCCAGTCCCACCGGCTACCTGCACGTCGGCGGCGCCCGCACCGCCCTGTTCTGTTACCTGGAAGCGCGTCGCCACCATGGCCAGTTCGTGCTCCGGGTCGAGGACACCGATCGCGAACGCTCGACGCAGGAAGCGGTGATGGCCATCCTCGACGGCATGGCCTGGCTGGGCCTGAGTCACGACGAAGGCCCCTATTTCCAGACCCAGCGCTTCGATCGTTACCGCCAGGTCGCCGAAGACCTCGTGCAGGCCGGCAAGGCCTATTACTGCTACTGCAGCAAGGAAGAGCTGGACGCCATGCGCGCCGCCCAGGAGGCCCGCGGCGAGAAGCCGCGCTACAACGGCTACTGGCGCGAGCGCACCGACCCGCCGCCGCCGGGCGTGACACCGGTGATCCGCTTCAAGACCCCGCGCGAAGGCGAGGTGGTGGTCCGCGATCGCGTGCGCGGCACGGTGGTCTTCGACAATGCCGAACTCGACGACCTGGTGATCTGGCGCTCGGACGACTCGCCGACCTACAACTTCGGCGTGGTCGTCGATGATGCCGACATGCAGATCAGCGCCCTCATCCGCCGCGACGACCACCTCAACAACACGCCGCGCCAGATCCACATCTACGAGGCGCTCGGGCTGACGCCGCCGCGCTTCGCCCATCTGCCGATGATCCTCGGCCCGGACGGCGCCAAACTCAGCAAACGCCATGGCGCGGTCAGCGTTCTGGCCTGGCGCGAGGACGGATTCCTGCCGCAGGCATTGCTCAACTACCTGGTGCGCCTGGGCTGGGCGCATGGCGACCAGGAGATCTTCTCGATGGAAGAGATGATCGAAAAGTTCTCTGTCGACGACGTCAACCACTCGGCCTCGCGCTTCGACAACGACAAGTTGCGCTGGCTAAACCAGCACTACCTGAAAACCACCGATCCGGCCCTGCTCGCGCCCGAGTTGCGCTGGCACCTCGAACGCCAGGGCATGGACCCGGCCACGGGCCCTGCTGCCGAGGACCTCATCGTGGCGCTGCGCGAACGCGTGCACACGGTCAAGGAGATGGCCGAGCGCGCCCACGTCTGGATGCAGCCGCTGCACCAGTACGACGAGGCCGCGGTCGCCAAGCACCTCGTTGCGGGCGCCCGCGCGCCGCTCGAAGCCACCCACCGCAGCCTCGCCGCACTCACCGACTGGAGCGCGGCGAGCGTCCACGAGGCGCTCGCGGCCGTCGCACAGGAACTGGGCCTGGGCCTCGGCAAGGTCGCCCAGCCCCTGCGCGTGGCGATGACCGGCACCCAGGTCAGCCCCTCGATCGACCACACGGTCTACCTGGCGGGACAGGCCGAGGCCCTGAAGCGCATCGACGCGGCGCTGGCGAAAATCCCGTGAGCCAGCGGCGCAGCGGCACCGCGATCGAGGCTGCCATCGACACCCCGGCAGCGGCCAGCAGCGCGCGCGCCTTCGGTTGGCTGATGGCCGGCGTGGCCGCGCTGGTCGGCCTGTGGGCGCTGTGGAAGGGCAAGGCGTGGATGCCGTGGCCTTTTGCGATCGCGTTCGCCTTCACCCTGATCACGCTGCTCGAGCTGTCGGTGCTGCACACGCTCAATCGGTGGTGGATGGCGCTCGCACTGCTGCTCGGCCGCATCGTCACGCCACTGGTGATGGGCCTGATCTACTTCGGCCTGGTCACGCCGCTGGGCTTGCTGATGCGCCTGAGCGGCAAGGACCCGATGCTGCGCCGTTTCGATTCCGCTGCGAGCACTTACTGGATCGAGCGCGAACCGAAGGGGCCGGATCCGGCGACGATGGAGCGGCAGTTCTGACGTGTCGGGACCCGGGTGGATTTCCTTACTACGACAGGGTGTCGATGCTCGTCATCCCGGCGAAAGCCGGGATCCAGTACGGC
>JANJUH010000436.1 GCA_024710675.1 Lysobacterales bacterium | reverse complement strand
ACAGGAATCGTGCGCCCGGCGCAGACCGCATCGACCACCTGCCGCAGCGTGCGATAGACCACGGCGGCACGGTCGCGCTCATCGGCGGTGAGGTCCTGGTTGCGCGAGGACATTGCCAGCCCGTCCGCCTCGCGCAGCGTCGGCGCACCGACGATCTCCATCGGGAAGGCGAGATCGGTCGTCATCCGCCGGATCACCTGCAACTGCTGCCAGTCCTTCTCGCCGAAGACCGCGACATCGGGCAGCACCTGGTTGAACAGGCGCGCCACCACCGTGGCTACCCCACGGAAGTGGCCGGGCCGGTGTTCGCCACAGAGGATGCCAGCCAGCGCCGGCACATCGACCCAGGCCTCGGTGTTGCCGTAGGGATACATGGCCCGGATGGTCGGCGTGTAGAGCAGATCGCAGCCGGCTTCAGTCAGGAAGCTTGCATCCTGCTCGAGGGTCCGAGGGTAGGCCGCGTAGTCCTCGGACGGCCCGAACTGCGTCGGATTGACGAAGACACTCGCCACCACCCGGTCCGCCAGCCCGCGCGCCCGGTCGACCAGCGAGAGATGCCCCGCGTGCAGGTTGCCCATGGTCGGCACGAAGGCGATGCGCTCGCCGGACTGGCGCCAGGTGCGGATCTGCTCGCGCAAGGGAATGGGATCGTCGAAGCGATGCATGCGGGAGACCGTGGTTTGAATGGGGGCGTGATGCTAGCGGGACTGGCGGGGCTGATGGTCGAAAGGCGTCCGGATGAATCCGGACCCACCACAGCACTGCAACGATGCGGGTCGGCATTCATGCCGACGCTTCGGCCACTGAACACTCACCGCCCTCAGTACCCATGCTCCGCCGCCGGAAACTCCCGCGCCTTGACCGCAGCGACGTAGCGCTCGATCGCACCGCGCACGCTGCCGCCTTCGGCGAGGAAATCCTTGACGAAGCGTGGGCGGCGGCCGCCGGAGACGCCGAGCAAGTCGTGCAGGACCAGCACCTGGCCGTCGCAACCCGGGCCGGCGCCGATGCCGATGGTCGGGATCGGCACGCGCCGGGTGATCTCGTTGCCGAGTTCGGTCGGCACGCACTCCAGCACCAGCAACTGCGCCCCGGCGGCGACGACGGCATCGGCCTGCGCCAGCAGGGCGGCACGCGCCGCGTTTTCGCGGCCTTGCACCTTGAAGCCACCGAGCGCGAGCACCGATTGCGGCGTCAGGCCGATGTGCGCGCACACCGGCACTTCGCGGCTCGCGAGCGCGTGGATGGCTTCGAGCGCCGAGGGGCGACCGCCCTCGATCTTGACCATTGCGGCGCCGCCCTCGGCAACCATGCGGTGTGCGCTGGCAATGGCGCGCTCGACCGTCGCCTCGGCGAGGAAGGGCATGTCGGCGATCAGCAGCGCCCGCGACAGTCCGCGGCCGACGGCACGGCAGTGGTAGACGATCTCGTCGACGGTCACCGCCAACGTGTTTGGCTCGCCCTTGACCACCATGCCCAGCGAATCGCCGACCAGCACCAGGTCGACGCCGGCACTGTCGAGCACCCGCGCGAAGCTGGCGTCGTAGCAGGTCAGCACGGCGATCGGCTCGCCGGCCGCCTTCATCGCGGCAAGCGCGGGTACGGTGAGCGGCTTGCGCGGGGCGTCAGGGCTGCTTGCGTACATGGCTTACTCCGTCGGTAGCGGCGGCGGGCCGGACAGTCTCCAGCATTCGGCGGTGAATGCGGGCTCGATGAGCTCGGCCACGCGCCCCAGCCCCGGGATGACCAGGTCCGGCGCGATGTCGGCCAGCGGCAGCAGCACGAAGGCGCGCCCGCGGATGCGTGGATGCGGCAGCTCGAGCCGGGGCGTGGCCTGCAGCAGCTCGTCGTACAGCAAAAGGTCGACATCGATCGAGCGCGGCCCGTTGCGGCGATCGACTGCCCGGCTGCGACCCTGGCGGGCCTCTTCGGCCAGCAGCCGATCAAGCACGGCCTCCGGCTCGAGGTCCGTCTCATAGATCGCCACGGCATTGACGTAATCAGGCTGCGCGGCATCGCCCCAAGGCTTCGATCCGTACAGGGCGG
Source organism: Lysobacterales bacterium (assembly GCA_024710675.1). Classification (GTDB taxonomy): domain Bacteria; phylum Pseudomonadota; class Gammaproteobacteria; order Xanthomonadales; family SZUA-5; genus JANJUH01. The sequence goes on along the minus strand of JANJUH010000436.1, from coordinate 4,442 downwards.
AGCGCGCCAGCAGGCGAAAACCCGCGGTGGCAAGCGCGTCGATCGCCGCCTCGACCTGAGCGACCGGATCGCCGAGGTTGGCGCCGAGGCCAACCACCACCCGATTCATTCGGCGGGCACCGGTGCCGGTGCCCCGTCCGGCTTGCGGCGGCGGCGGCGACGGCGCCGCTTGGCGGGCGCGGAGTCGCCTTCGGACGCGCTGCCGGCCGGATCGTGGCGCGGCGCGACCACCTGGCGGAACAAGGAATCGATGTCCTCGGGCGCCACCGTCTGTGCGCGCTCCCAGCGCTCGGCAACCGGCGCCAGCACCGGGTCGATCACCGCACGCAGCTCGAGGAAGTCGTAAGCGGCCCGGAAACGCGGATGGCGGAGCAGGCGCCGCGCGCGTCCCGGCGAGTTGGTCAGGAAGCGCGGCTGCAGCTCCCAGATCTCGCGGGCGACCTGGCTGAAGCGGCGCGGCAGCGCGACACGCTCGCCAGCCTCGCGGAACACCTCTTCGGCGGCATCGCCGAATGCCTCCTCACGTTCCTCGGGCAGGTGCGCGACCATGTGCTGGTAGGGCTCCCACAGGAAGGCGGCGATCAGGAAGGCAGGCGTTACCGACTTGCCGGCGGCCACGCGCGCATCGGTGCTCGCCAGCGCCGCCCGGATCAGTCGATCCGCATACGGCCGGCCGCTGTCCATGTCGATGCCGATCGAGGGGAACAGGTGTTCGAACAGGCGCAGGCGCACCAGCTCCTCGTAGCTCTTCTCGCCGGCACCGTAGAGGAAGAGCTTCTGGAACTCATCCAGCAGGCGGGCCGGCGGGATCGCATCGAGCAGCGGCGCCAGCCGTCCGATCGGGCGCTCGGTGCTGCCGGCGATCGAGAAGCCCAGCTTCGCTCCAAGCCGAGCGGCGCGCAACATGCGCACCGGATCCTCGCGGAACCGCGTCTCGGGGTCGCCGATCAGGCGCAACTGGCGGTGTTCGAGGTCCTCGAGGCCGGTGGCGTAGTCACGCACGGCGAAATCAGCCACCGCGTAGTACAGCGCGTTGACCGTGAAGTCGCGCCGCAGCGCGTCCTCCTCCATCGTGCCGAAGACATTGTCGCGCAGGATCAGGCCTTCGCTGGAATCGACCTCGCGATCGACCTCGTCATCCGGGTCCGCGCCGGCGCCAGTGCCACGAAAGGTCGTGACCTCGAGGATCTCACCACCCATGCGCACATGGGCGATCACGAAGCGACGACCGATCAGGCGGCAGTTGCGGAAGAGCTGGCGGATCTGCTCGGGTCGCGCATCGGTGGCGATGTCGAAGTCCTTGGGCTCGCCGCCGAGCAGCAGATCACGCACGGCGCCGCCGACCAGGTGGGCCTGGAAGCCGGCTTCGTGGAGCGTGTACATCACGCGCAGCGCACCGGGACTGATGCGCTTGCGCGAGATCGAGTGTTGCGCGCGCGCCAGCATCGTCGGCGCGGGTTGTTCGTTCATGTTTCCAACTTCCCTGTGTTGCGAGTGCTTCCATGCCAGCCGGCGCGTCTTGCCCGGTCCGATACCGCTCGCTATTATCTCAAAGCTCCGCAGCGCTCCCTTCGACTAGCGGACAGGACGTGGCCCTCTCAAGGCTAAAACACGAGTTCGATTCTCGTAGGGAGCGCCAATTCTATCCATCGATCGCCGCTTTCGTCGCGCGTTCGATATCGGGAGGCGGGACTGTCGGCCCAAGGGTCGCGCCGCCTCCTTTCCTTTCCCATCGTCTGCGTGTGCCCGATGGGCACGCGCCGGCATGACCTTTGCCCTGTCCGAACTGCCATGCCATTCGTCGTCACGGAAAACTGCATCAAGTGCAAGTACACGGACTGTGTCGAAGTCTGCCCAGTGGACTGCTTCCACGAAGGCCCCAACTTCCTCGCCATCGATCCGGACGAATGCATCGACTGCACACTGTGTGAGCCCGAATGTCCGGCCAACGCGATCTTCCCGGAGGACGACGTGCCGAAGGGCCAGGAGCACTTCATCGAGCTCAATCGCGAGCTGGCCAGGGGCTGGCCGACGATCACCGTACGCAAGGAACATCCGGCCGATGCCAAGGACTGGGACGGGCAGCCGGACAAGCTGCAGTACCTGGAACGGTGATCGACAAAGGCTGGGGAAGGCCGCACATGCAGGAGCGCGCTCTGCGCGCGAAAAAGGTCTGGCGGCAGCTCCCATCGCGCCCGAGGGCGCTCCTACAACGAAGCGCCCGCAAACCCAATATCCGTCGCAGGAGCGCGCTCTGCGCGCGCAAAGGATCTTGCGGCGACCCCCATCGCGCCCAAGGGCGCTCCTACCTCAACATCCTTCACCGCAAGCGCGCCTCGATGGCACCGAGCACGCCCATTGCCGCGGGGTCGCTGCGGGTAGCGCCCTGCTCATCGACCACACGGACATCGATGCCCTCGCCCGCGGCCGCGAGCTGCACCGTCATCACCGGGCCGCTGTCCTCGCCGCCGAACCAGCGCGCGAAGAAGCCCGGCTTCTCACGGCGCTCGATGGCTTCCACCTCGAAGCTCAGCGCGGCCTCGTCGCGGGAAATCACCCGGCAGCAGCCGCTGCGCTCGAGCGCGAGGCCGACTCGGCGATAGGCGCTCGGCGCCTCGTCGGCGACGCGGATCACTTCGGCGCTGGCGCGCGGCGAGCCGCCACGGGCCGTGGCCACCGCCTGCCCGATCGAGGGTGGCGCGGTGTCGATCGTTCCCGTGCTGGCTGCCACTGCAGGAATGGTCAGGGCCGGATTCGCGGCAGGACGCGACAAGCCCGCCGGCACCACCAGGGGCGCGGTCTCACGCGCATCCTCGTAGACGATCGGCCGGTTGACCCAACTGCAGGCCGTCGTCGCCAGCACCACCATTGCCAAGCCCAGCTTCGTCGCTCGCACTCGCTTCATCCTTGTCTAGCAGTGACCCGACTACGACGCCACTCGTGCGCCATCGAGCGTGGCCAGGACCGCCTGCAGCCGTCCGCGCAACGAAGCCTCGAGCGGCTGCAACGGCAGGCGCAGGACATCGTGTATGCGACCGGCCATCGCCAGCGCGGCCTTGGCCGGAATCGGATTCGGCTCGAGCGCCAGAGCGGCATTCACGGGGGCAAGCATAGCGTCGATTGTCGCGGCCGCAGCGCCCTGACCTTCATGCACCCGCTGGCACAGTTCAGCCACGAGGCCGGGCAGCACATTGGCGGTCACCGAAATGACGCCGTCCGCGCCAGCCAGCAGCGCCCGCAACGCGGTCGGGTCATCGCCGCTCAGCACCGAAAAATCAGCCCGCTTCAGCGCCAGCAGCGCGTCCATGCGCTCGGGCGCCGTGACCGCTTCCTTGATGCCGACGATGCCTGCGACACCTGCCAGCACCGCCACCGTTTCCGGCAACAGGTCGACACCGGTGCGCGTGGGTACGTTGTAGAGAATCACCGGCAAACCACCTTCGGCGGCCAGCGACTCGTAATGGGCGACGAGACCGCGCTGGGTCGGCCGCGCGTAGGGCGGCGTGACCGCCAGCACCGCATTCGCACCCGCGTCCCGGGCCAGTTGCGCCAGCCGTACCGACTTGTGGGTGGCCGGCGCGCCGACTCCGGCAATCACGGGGATCCTGCCGCCCGCGGCCGTAATCGCACAGGCCAGCAACTCGGACAATTCCCATTCCTCGAGTGCCCCCGACTCGCCGGTCGAGCCGCCCACCACCACGGCGCTGCTGCCGCTGGCGACCTGCCAGCGCACCAGGGCCTCGAAGGCCGAGAGATCGAGCGCACCCCCGGGCTGGAAGGGCGTCACCAGGGCGGGAATGCTGCCGTGAAAGCGCAAGATCACGTCTTCCGATGGGTAATCGTCCGATGTTACTTGCCGCTTTCCAGAGGTGACAAGTATCCTGATGGGCTCTCTTGCGGGCATTCACTGGCCCGCCGACCCCGCCCCGAATTCCGCGAGACGCCGTGACCGAATCCCCTGCCCGCCCTGTCCCCGAGAACCATCTGCTGGTCTCCGCCATCGCCCCGAACACGGTGCCGCTGCTGACGGTGCTGGGCAAGCGCGTGGTTGATTCCGGCTGCAACCTGCTCGAGGCGCGCGTCTCGATGCTGGGCCAGGAGGTCAGCGTGTTGCTGCTCGCCTCGGGCGCCTGGGATGCGATCGCCAAGTGCGAGAACGCGCTCGGCAAGATCCAGCGTGACGACCAACTGACGATGACGATGCGCCGCACCAGCTCGCGCGAGCTGACCGGCAACAGCCTGCCCTACACCGTCGAGGTCATTGCCGCCGATCGCCCCGGCATCCTCTATCAGCTCGCCGAGTTCTTCTCGCGCCGGGGCATCACCGTCGAGGCACTCAGCTCCTCGCGTTACCGCGCGGCCCAGACCGGCGCCGAGATGTTCAGCGCGCAGATCTCGATCGGTATCCCGGCCTCGGCGCACATCTCCAGCCTGCGCGAGGA
>JANJUH010000415.1 GCA_024710675.1 Lysobacterales bacterium | reverse complement strand
CTCAAAAAAGAATACGCCAAAACAAAAATAAACAAGTCGATCTTTTAGTTATCGGTCGGGGATGTAGAAAGAGAGGCCCGGAAAGCTTCGCGGCCGGGTTCGAGGTGCCATTGCACCGCTCACTGACGGAGCCGATTTTGCTGGGGGGCGCACCGCGCACCGTGGCAATCGCCAACGGCACGCTGGCCGCTGCTGTCGGGCTGGGCCTGCAATTGTGGATTCCCGGTGCCGTGCTCTGGATCGTCGGCCATTCGCTGGCGGTGTGGGGGGCGCGCGTCGATCCGCAGTTCATGCAGGTCTTTGCGCGGCACATCAAGCACCGCCCGCTGCTGGACGTGTGAGGGGACGCCGCCATGCTGAACCTCGCCGAATACCGCCAGCGCCCGGCCTTGCTCGCCGATTGGCTGCCGTGGGCCGGGCTCGTCGCGCCGGGTGTCGTCTTGAACAAGGACGGCAGTTTCCAGCGCACGGCCCGGTTTCGCGGGCCTGACCTCGACAGTGCCACGCAAGGCGAGCTGATCGCCACGTCGGCCCGCTTGAACAATGCGCTGCGCCGGCTGGGATCGGGCTGGGCGCTGTTCATCGAGGCCGAACGCAGCGCCGCCGCGGACTACCCGCACTCAGAGTTTCCGGAGGCGCTGTCGTGGCTGGTGGACGAAGAACGCCGCTCGGCCTTCGAGGACACCGGCCATCACTTCGAGAGCGGCTATCACTTGACGCTGGTGTACCTGCCGCCTGAAGAATCGCGCGCTCGTGCCGCCAAGATGCTCTACGAGAACACGCCGACGAATGGCGTGGACTGGCGCGAGCGGCTGCAAGCCTTCGTCGCGGAAACGGATCGGGTCTTTGACCAGCTCGATGGCGTCATGCCGGAAATTGCCTGGCTCGATGACGCGCAGACCCTGACCTACCTGCACGCGACCATCTCGACGCGACGCTATCGCGTCGGTGTGCCCGAGGTGCCTTTCCACATCGACGCGCTGCTGGCCGACTCGCCGCTGGTTGGCGGCCTGGCCCCCATGCTGGGCGACCGGCACCTGCGCGTGGTGTCGGTGCGGGGCTTTCCGACCTCGACCTGGCCGGGGATTCTGGACGACCTCAACCGCCTCGGATTTGCGTATCGCTGGAGTACGCGCTTCCTCTGCATGGACAAATCCGAGGCGGAAAAAGACCTCGCCCGCCTGCGCCGCCAGTGGTTCGCCAAGCGCAAGAACGTCATCGCGCTGCTGCGCGAAACGATCTTCCAACAGGAGTCGCCGCTGGTGGACACGGATGCCTCGAACAAGGCGACCGATGCCGATGCCGCGTTGCAGGAGCTGGGCAGTGATCAAGTCGCCTTCGGCTACCTCACCGCCACGGTGACGGTGCTCGATGCCGACCCGGCCGCAGCCGACGAGAAGCTGCGCATGGTGGAGCGCGTCATCCAGGGCCGGGGCTTCGTGACCATCTCCGAAACGCTCAATGCCGTGGATGCGTGGCTGTCCTCGCTCCCCGGCAACGCCTATGCCAACGTGCGCCAGCCGATCGTCTCGACGCTGAACCTGGCGCACATGATGCCGGTGTCGGCCGTGTGGGCCGGCCCCGAGCGCAACGCGCATCTGGACGGCCCGCCTCTCATCGTGACGCGCACCGATGGCGCCACACCGTTTCGCTTGGTCACGCACGATGGCGACGTGGGCCACATGCTGGTGGCCGGCCCGACGGGCATGGGCAAGTCAGTGCTGCTCGCCACGCTGGCGATGCAGTTCCGCCGCTACCTCGGCTCGCGCATCTTCGCGTTCGATATGGGGCGTTCGATGCGCGCCACGATCCTCGGGCTTGGCGGCGAGCACTACGACTTGGGCACGGACGGCGAAATCGCCTTCCAGCCGCTCGCCCGCATTGACCGCGAAGGCTACCGCACCTGGGCCGCCGAATGGATCGAAGGCCGTTTGCTGCATGAAGGCGTAGCAGTCGGCCCGGACGAGAAAGCCGCCATCTGGTCGGCGCTGGGCAGCTTGGCCGGTGCGCCCGTCGAGCAGCGCACGATGACCGGCCTGTCGGTGCTGCTGCAATCGAACGCGCTGCGCCAGGCGCTCGCGCCCTATGTGCTGGGCGGCGCGCACGGCAAGCTGCTGGATGCCGACCACGACCGGCTGGGCATGGCGGACGTGCAGGGTTTCGAGATGGAGGAGCTGATGCACAGCAAGGCCGCCGTCATGGCCGTGCTGCATTACCTCTTTGCGCGCTTTGACGAACGCTTTGACGGTGCGCCCACGATGCTGATCCTCGATGAAGCGTGGCTGTTCCTGGATGACCCGGTGTTTGCCGCGCGCATCCGCCAGTGGCTCAAGACGCTGCGCAAGAAAAACGTGTCGGTGATCTTCGCCACGCAGTCGCTCGCGGACATTAAGGATTCGAGCATCGCGCCCGCAATCATCGAGAGCTGCGCAAGCCGCATCTTCCTGCCGAACCCGCAGGCGACCGAGCCGCAGATTCGCACGATCTACGAGGGCTTCGGGTTGAACTCGCGCCAGATCGAGATCGTCGCCACCGCGCAACCCAAGCGCGACTACTACTACCAATCCCGCCTCGGCAACCGCCTGTTCGACCTCGACCTGGGGGCGGCGACGCTGGCCTTCGCGGGCGCTTCCACGCCGCAAGACCAGCGCGACATAGACCGCGTGCTGCTGGACGCCGGCACGCCCGGCTTCGCGGGTGCCTGGCTGCGCCATCGCGGCCTCGATTGGGCGGCTGACCTGCTGCCCTCGTTCCCCGGCCTCGCGCCGGATTCCCTCGCTGACCAACCACAGGAGATCCTGCCATGAAGAAGCGCCTTGTCGCCGCTGCCATCGCGGCCATGCTTTGCACCGCCACTGCCCATGCGCAATGGGTCGTGATCGACCCCACCAACCTCGTGCAGAACACGATGACCGCGATCCGCACGCTGGAGCAGATCAACAACCAGATTCGCCAGCTCCAGAACGAAGCGCAAATGCTGATGAACCAGGCGCGCAACCTCGCCAGCCTTCCATCCAGCGTGGTCGGCCAGTTGCGCGCCAACCTGGCGACGACCGAGCGGCTGATCGCCCAGGCCCGAGGCTTGGCCTACGACGTGACGAATCTGGATCGGGAGTTTCCCCGCCTGTACCCGGAGCAGTACGCCGCCACCGACAGCGCCGACCAGATGTACCGCGACGCCCAGGAGCGGAGGAAGAACACGCTGCCCGGCTATCAGACC
>JANJUH010000397.1 GCA_024710675.1 Lysobacterales bacterium | reverse complement strand
GGCGCTGGCATCGCGCTCCTCGACGATGCGCAGCACGCGACCGGCATCGTCCAGAAGCACGCGGCCGTAGCCGTGCGGGTCGTCGAGATAGGCGGTCAGCACCGCCAGCGGCGCATAGGCCTTGGCCAGCGGCTTCAGGGTGTTGGCGCGCAGCAGCGGCACGTCGCCGTAAAGGACCAGCACGCGATCGCCATCGGCGATTCCCGCCAACGCCAGCTGCACCGCGTGGCCAGTGCCGTGCTGCTCGGCCTGGTGCACCCAGTCGAGATCCGTGTCCACGGCGAAGGCCGCCATCACCTGATGGCCACGGTGGCCGTGGACCACGCGGATCGAAGCCGGGTCCAGCGCCCGTGCCGCGGCCAGCACGTGCGCCAGCATTGAACGGCCAGCGAGCGGCACCAGTACCTTCGGCAACTGCGAGCGCATGCGCTTGCCCTCACCGGCGGCGAGGACAATCACGTGCAGGGGAGACAGGCTGGACATGCAGGCCCTCCGGGAGAGAGGGCCTAGACTAGCCGTTGCGGGCGCGTGGCGGGACCGGCGACCTGGGCCTCGAAAAGATTCGTGCAGCGCGACAAGGCTCTCGGGGCTCGTCATCCCGGCCAAGGCCGGGATCCAGAAACAGCTTGCCTTGGCACCTCGAAAAGCACTGGATTCCGGCCTTCGCCGGAATGACGACAAGGATTTGTCGTGCCCGCTTCTCCACTCAGACGAAGGAGCCGGCGCCCCGCGGCGCCGGCTCCTGGCAACCCTCAGCGCTTCTCGCGCAGCTCGCGGTCGATCTCGTACTGCGTGCTGGTCACGTAAGCCTCCATCGCGCGCAGGCGGTCTTCCATCTCGCGCAAGCGCCAGCGCAACTCGTCGGCGCTCGGTGCCCGGTTCGCCAGCGGTTCCGGCGCATGCACCGAGGGAACCGGCGGCGGCAGGTGGTTGGCCGGGATGAAGAGCGCGGCCAGCACGTAGCCGACGATCACCGCCGGTACCAGTGGCGTCAGCATCGCGATGATCACCACCAGGCGCAGCGCGACCAGGTTCCAGCCGAAATGGCGGGCGGCCCCGGCGAGCACGCCGGCGATCCAGCGGCGGTGGACGTCGCGGGTCAGGCGTGGCGGAGCGTAGTGGCTGTCCATCGTGGCAGATCCCCAACTGTGTGCGTGCGTGGCGTAACCGTAACGGCAATGGTGGTTCATGAGCGCCCCCTCCAGGTGGGGTGATCAGCGTCGAGGATCCGCTCCAGCGTCGCGATGCGGTCCTCCATGCGCCGGGCCTGTTGCCAGAGCCCGGCGGTATCGGAGTCTTCGGTCGCCGTCGCCGTCGGTGCCTGCGGCCGCTTGCCGCGGTAGTGCAGGAACAGCCAGATCGGCACAACGACGACCAGGAAGACGATCAGCGGTGCCTCGATCCATGCCATGGTCTCACTCCTGGTCCTTGCGCATGCGGGCCTTCAGCGCCTCGAGATCGGCCTTGACGCGCTCCTCGGCCTCGAGATCGGCGAAAGCCTGGCCGAGGGTCTTGGCACGGCCCAGGTCCAGAGATTCCGCCTGCGCCTCGACGGCGTCAATGCGCCTCTCGGCATGGTCGAAGCGGTTCAGCATGTCGTCGATCTTCGCCGAATGGATCTGCGAACGTGCCTTCAGCGAGGTCTGGGCGTTCTGCGCGCGCAGCACGATGGTGCGCTGGCGGGCCTTGGCATCCTGCAGCTTCGCCTGCAACTTGGCGATGTCCTCGTTGAGTTTGGCGAGATTCGCACTCAACACGGCGAGATCGCCCTCGTAGGCCTTGGCCTGGTCGGCGAGCGCGGCGCGATGCACCAGCGCGGCCTTGGCCAGGTCCTCGCGATCCTTGCGCAGGGCCAGCTCGGCCTTGTGCTCCCAGTCGGCCTGCTCCTTGGCGAGCAGCCCGAGCTGGCGCTCGCGCTCCTTGCGCTCGGCGATGACCTTGGCCGCGGCGGAACGCACCTCGACCAGCGTGTCCTCCATCTCCTGGATCATCAGGCGGACGATCTTCTCGGGATCCTCGGCCTTGTCCAGCAGGGCGTTGATGTTGGAATTGACGATATCGGAAAGGCGGGAAAAGACACCCATGACTTGCTCTCCAGGGCGCAGACGTTGCGCCGTGCAGGAGGGATGTATCAAGAGTCGTGCCAGGGGGAGCCGTGAGTGGTCCGCGCGCCTGCGGCGCGCTCAGTGGCGAGTGGTGAGTGGCAAAAGCCCCGGTTCCCGTCATTCCGGCGCAGGCCGGAATCCAGTGCTTTTCCCAGCCACGTCGGCGCACCTGTTCTGGATCCCGGCCTGCGCCGGGATGGCGAAAAGCGATCAAGGGAGACATACGAGTGGTCCGTGGGAAAAGCCGGCACGTTGCGACGTCATCGCTTCTGCCACTCACCACTCACCACTCACCACTTACGCTTTTAAGCCAACCCAAGGCGAAACCCGCCATCCGGCCGCTTGCAAACACCCGGTGAACGGTCCCCGGCATCTGCGCCCCGCGCGTGTGCAAGTTCAAGGACCGTCCCATAGAATCCGCCCCGCTTTGATCTGCGGGCCGCGCCCGCCGTCGCGGGCCGCAGGCCCGTCTCACCCGGAGGTAATGATGCGCATGTTCCGACTGGCGGCCCTGTCCGCCGCCCTCTTCTCCACGTCCGCGATGGCCCAGGCTCCGGCCGCAGGCGCTGCCGCCCCGGCGATGGATCGCGCCAAGCTCAGCTATGCCGTTGGCTACCAGTTCGGTGCCGACCTCAAGGAGCGCGGCGTCGATGTCGATGTCAACGCGGTCATCCGGGCTCTGCAGGACGGCTTCTCCGGCAAGGACGTGGCCTATCCGCGCGAGGATCTGGCGCAGCAGATGGAACTGCTGGAAGGCAAGCTGCGCAGCGAGGCCGAGGAGAAGTTCCGCAAGCTCGCCGCCGACAACAAGGCCGCCAGCGACAAGTTCATGGCCGAGAATCGCGCCAAGAAGGGCATCGTCGCGCTGCCCTCGGGCATCCAGTACCGCGTGATCGAGGAAGGCAACGGCACGCGCCCGACCGCCAAGAGCGAAGTCACGGTGCACTACCGCGGCTCGCTGATCACCGGCTTCGAGTTCGACAGCTCCTTCGCCCGCGGTGTGCCGGCGAAGTTCCAGGTCGACCAGGTGCTCAAGGGCTGGCAGGAAGTGCTGCCGCTGATGCGCGTCGGTGATCACTGGCAGATCTTCCTGCCGCCGGACCAGGCCTACGGTGAGCGCGGCCCGCGCCCGATCGGCCCGAACCAGGCGCTGGTGTTCGAGATCAAGCTGATCGAAGTGAAGTAATGGCTGTCGACCGGGCCCGCCTCAGCGGGCCCGGTCCTCGGGCAGCACGGCTGGCGCCAGCGCCAGGTCGAGTCCAGCCAGTTCGCAGGCCTCGGCCAGACGCTGCGCCATGTCGGCCTTGATCCGCTGGATCTCGGCGAGCGCTTCGAGCGCGGCGGGCGGCGGCAACACCAACACGCCATCGACCGGCCCGCTGCGATCGAGCAGCACCTGGCCGTCACGCACCCGCGCGGCGAGCGCGTCGTCGACGAACTGCGCGAGGAATACGTGGCCGCGGATCAGCGCGTCACGCAGCGCCGGGTCGGAATCACCGACCACCTTGAGTGCACGCCGGCTGGCCTCATGGATGGTGCCGGGCGGATGCGGCAACAGCGAACGCGGCAGCGCGCAGGCACCGGGCTCGAGACTGGCCAGCAATCGACCGTAATCTCGGAGGACGCGCAGGGCCAGCGCGATCATGCGAAGCTCAGGCTCATCGTTGGTTCGTTCATCGCGAAAATGCTGGCACGTCGGCCGGCCATGCCACAAGAGAAGCTCAACCTCGTGTCCAGCGACCCCCTGTCCTTCCAGCTCCGCCCCGTGACGGTCCGCCGCGCCTCCAGTCCGTGCATCGGTGTCTGCACCCTCGGCAGCGACGGCTTGTGCGAGGGCTGCCTGCGCACCGCTGCGGAGATTGCCGCCTGGGCCGGGATGGCCGAGGACGAACGCCGGCGGATCATGGACAGCGTGCTGCCATCCAGGACCAAGGGTCGTGGTGGCTGCTGAGCGGCCGGCCTGGATCGATGCCCTCGGGCGCGCACTGCGCCCGCTCGATGCCTTGCCTGACGCCGAGCCGCTCAACGGCGACGAACTCGCCGACTTGCTCCCACCCGGCCAGCCGCTGCGCCCCGCGGCGGTTCTGGTGCCGCTGGTGCAGCGCCCCGAGGGCTGGCAGGTCCTGCTGACCCGGCGTTCCCGCGAACTGCCCCAGCACGGCGGGCAGATCAGTTTCCCGGGCGGGCGCATCGAGGCCACCGATGCCAATCCGGTTGCCGGAGCGCTGCGCGAGACCCATGAGGAACTCGGCATCGCCCCTGACCGGGTCACGCCGCTCGGCCTGCTCGATGTCTACGCCACGATCAGTTCGTACGCGGTCACGCCGGTGGTCGGCGTGCTCGACCCGAGCCAGGACTGGCGCCCCGATCCGCGCGAAGTTGATCTGGTCTTCGAGGTCCCGCTGCGCTTTCTGCTCGACCGCCGCAACCTGCGCCGCGAGGAACGCCATTTTCGCGGGCGCTTGCGCGGATACTATGTCTATCCCTACGGTGAGCACGCGATCTGGGGCGCCACCGCGGGCATGCTGGTGAACCTGCTGGAGAGACTGGATCGCCATGGTCTCGGGACCGCTGATTTCGAGCACTGAACTCGCCAACCGGCTCGGCGAGGAGCCACTGCGCGTGATCGATTGCAGCTTCGACCTGGCGGATCCCGCCGCAGGCGAGAGCATGCACGCACAGGCCCGGATCCCGGGTGCGCGTTACGCCCACCTCGATCGCGATCTCTCCGACCTCTCCCGAAAGGCCACAGCCGGGCGCCACCCGCTACCCGGCCTCAGAGCACTGTCGGCCTCGCTCTCGCGCCTGGGCATCGACCGCCACAGCCATGTCGTCGCCTATGACCAGGGCCCGGGCATGTACGCCGCGCGCCTGTGGTGGTTGCTGCGCAGTTGCGGCTACCGGCGGGTCCAGGTCCTCGATGGCGGCATGGCCGCCTGGCAGCGCGCGGGCCTGCCGGTCGAGAGCGGGACGCCTGGCACGCAAAGGCCGAGCCGCTTGCCCGAAGCGCTGCGCCTGGCACCGCGCGCGGTCGTCGATGCCGACCATGTGGCGGCAGGCCTGGATGCACCGTCCATGCTGTTGCTCGATGCCCGTGCGGCACCGCGTTTCCGCGGTGAAATCGAACCGCTCGATCCGGTTGCCGGTCACATCCCCGGCGCGGTCAACCGCCCTTTTGCCGACAATCTCGACAGCGACGGCCGCTTCAAGTCGCGCAGTCAGCTGCGTGAGGAGTACACGCACCTGCTCGGCGGCCGACGCGCTTCGGCCGTGGTCCACATGTGCGGCTCCGGCGTCACCGCCTGCCACAACAAGCTGGCGATGGACATTGCCGGCCTGCGCGGATCGCGTGTCTACGCTGATTCGTGGAGCGGCTGGATCACCGATCCCGAGCGGCCGGTGACCCGCGGAGCCTGAAGCCGCGCTGGCTCTCCTGCTGCATTGCGGATGGAGGCAGCGCGCCGGCAAGCGCTATCTTTGTGCACCTTCGCATTTCCTCGACTTTCCTGCCATGAGCGCAATCCCCGAATCGGCCGGCGCCGCGCCGCTGGCCCAGATCCAGGCTTTCCTCGCGACCTCCCTGCCGGCGCCGAAGGCGCGCGAAGCACAGGCCTTCGCCGCCAGCCTGTTCGAGCACCTGCCGGACGAGGAATGCGCGCAGCGCGAGATCTCCGCCTGGGGGCGCCTCACCCTCGATCTGATGCGTTTCCTGCGCGAACGCCACGCCCATGCTGCGAAGGTGCGCGTGTTCAATCCCACCTTGGCCGAGCACGGCTGGGAGAGCACGCACACGGCGATCCAGATCGTCAACGACGACATGCCCTTCCTGGTCGATACGGTCAGCATGGCGATCGGCCAGGACGACACGCTGATCCACCTGATCATGCACCCGGTGTTGCCGGTCGACCGCGATCCCGGCGGACATGTGCTCGCCTTCGGCGCCGAGGCCACGGGTACCGCCGAGTCGATCATCCACCTCGAGGTCGATCGCCAGGCCGAGCCGGAGCGCCTCGAGGCGCTGCGCGAGCGCATCGAGACCGCACTGTCCGATGTGCGTTCCTGCGTGCGCGATTTCGACGCGATGCACCGGCGCCTGCTGGAACTGGCCGAGGGTCTGGGCGAGCGCGGTCTGCCGCACGATGAGGACTACGTCGCCGAGTGCGCCGACTTCCTGCGCTGGGTCGCCGACAACCACTTCACCTTCCTCGGCTATCGCGCCTACGAGACCGCCCTGGTCGATGGCGTCGAGGTGCTCAAGGCCATGCCCGGCAGTGGCCTGGGCCTGCTGCGCGGCGACGAGTCGCAACTGCCCGTGCGGCCGCTGGCCATGCTGGCAGCACGCGACCTGCCGGCAGACCAGTTGCCCGATGTGCTGATCCTGTCGAAGACCAATGCACGCTCGACGGTGCATCACCCGGGCTACATGGATTACGTCGGCGTGCTCCGCGTGGACGAGCAGGGCCGCGCGATCGGCGAGGATCGCTTCCTCGGCCTCTATACCTCGACCGCCTACACCACGCGGCCGAAGGACATCCCGCTGATCCGCACCAAGGTCGACCAGGTCTTTGCCGCCAGCCGGCTGCATCGCCTCGGCCACGCCGCCAAGCGCCTGCAGCACATCATCGAGACGCTGCCGCGGGACGAGATCTTCCAGTCCAGCACCGAAGAACTGCACCAGACCGCGATGGGCATCCTGCACCTGCAGGAGCGCCAGCGCACGCGCCTGTTCGTGCGCCGCGACCGCTACGGCCGCTTCATCTCCTGCCTGGTCTACATCCCGCGCGAGCGTTTCACGGCCGAAATCCGCGAGCGCATCGAGCAGACGCTGAAGCAGGCCTTCGATGGCGAGCGCATCGATTCGCAGGTCGCCGTGTCCGAGTCGGTATTGGCGCGGCTGCACGTCGTCGTGCGCCCGAGGACCGGCGAGCGCCCGCAGTTCGATGTGCGCGAGATCGAGGCGCGCCTGGTGCAGATCGTCCGCAACTGGCAGGACGAGTTGCGCGAGTTGCTGGTGCACAAGCACGGCGAGGACCGCGGCCTGAAGCTGGCGCAGCGCTTCGGGCGCGCGCTGCCGATGGGTTACATCGAGGCGGTCACGCCCCATGTCGCCGCGACCGATGTCGAGGCCGCTGCCGCGCTGCGCGACAGCCGCGACGTGCGCCTGGAGCTGTACCGGCCACGCCGCAAGGCCGACGGCGCGCTGCGCTTCAAGGTCTTCCGCATCGGCGCGCCCATCGCGCTGTCCGACGCCTTGCCGATGCTCGAGAACCTCGGCCTGCGCGTGCTCAGCGAGCACCCGTACACGATGCAGGTCCCGGGCATCGAGATCCACATCCAGGACTTCGAGGTCGAGGCGCTGGTGCCTCTGGGCGAGGACCTGGCGCAGGTGCGCGAGCGCTTCCAGGACGCCTTCGAGCAGGTCTGGCGCGGCCGCGCCGAGAACGACGGATTGAACCGCCTGGTGCTCGGCGCCAACCTCTCGGCGCGCGAGGTTTCGGTGCTGCGCGGCTACCTGAAGTACCTGCTGCAGACCGGCATCCCGTATTCGCAGGCCTACATGGAACGCGCGATGGTCGCCCATCCGGTGACCACGCGCATGCTGATGGAGCTGTTCGCCGCGCGCGTCGATCCGCTGCGCTGCGATCCCACCACCGCCCAGGAAGCCCGCCGGCGCATGGAGCGCGAGTTCGGCTCGCTGATGGGGGAGGAATTGCGCGCCAGGCTGCCGGCGGTGATCGGCACCACGCTGGACTGCTACATCCATCCGCGCGAAGTGCAGATCGACACGCTGGCGCATGTGATCGACGACTTGCTCGACCTGGTCTCCAGCCTCGACGAGGACCGCATCCTGCGCGCCTTCAAGGACACCATCCTGGCCACGCTGCGCACCAGTGCCTGGCAGCGCGACGAAGACGGTCGCGCCAAGGATGGCATCGCCTTCAAGTTCGATTCCTCGAAGGTGCCCGGGCTACCCAAGCCGATCCCCTTCCGCGAGATCTTCGTCTACTCGCCGCGCGTCGAGGGCGTGCACCTGCGCATGGGCAGGGTCGCGCGCGGCGGCCTGCGCTGGTCCGATCGCAAGGAGGACTTCCGCACCGAGGTGCTGGGCCTGATGAAGGCGCAGCAGGTGAAGAACACGGTCATCGTGCCGGTCGGCGCCAAGGGCGGTTTCTACGTGAAGCAGCCGCCGGTGGGCGGCGACCGCGACGCCGTGCTCGCCGAGGGCGTGGCCTGCTACCGCACCTTCATCAGCGGCCTGCTCGATGTCACCGACAACATCGTCGATGGCGCCGTGGTGCCGCCGGCCGACGTGGTGCGCCATGATGGCGATGATCCCTACCTGGTCGTCGCGGCCGACAAGGGCACCGCCACCTTCTCGGACATCGCCAACCCGATCAGTGAGGACTACGGCTTCTGGATGGGCGATGCCTTCGCATCGGGTGGCTCGAAGGGCTACGACCACAAGAGGATGGGCATCA
>JANJUH010000391.1 GCA_024710675.1 Lysobacterales bacterium | reverse complement strand
TGCGGCCGAGCGCGAGACCGACACCTTCGACACCTTCATGGAGTCGTCCTGGTACTACGCGCGCTACACCTCGCCGGGTGCCGCCGACATGATCGATCAGCGCGCCAATTACTGGCTGCCGGTCGACCAGTACATCGGCGGCATCGAGCACGCGATCATGCACCTGATGTATTTCCGCTTCTACCACAAGCTCATGCGCGACGCGGGCCTGGTGAAGTCGGACGAGCCGGCCACCAACCTGCTGTGCCAGGGCATGGTGATCGCCGACACCTTCTACCGCGAGAACGCCGACGGCTCCAAGGACTGGCACAACCCGGCCGACGTGGACGTGCAGCGCGACGCCAAGGGCCACGCCACCGGCGCCGTGCTGCGCGCCGACGGCCAGCCGGTGCGCATCGGCGGCACCGAGAAGATGTCCAAGTCCAAGAACAACGGCGTCGACCCGCAGGCGATGGTGGACCGCTTCGGCGCCGACACGGTGCGCCTGTTCTCGATGTTCGCCGCGCCGCCCGACCAGCAGCTCGAGTGGAGCCAGGCCGGTGTCGAGGGCATGAGCCGCTTCCTGAAGCGCTTGTGGCGCATGGCCGCCGAACACATCGAGGCCGCCAGTGGGTCCGGACTCCGTCCGGACGCATTCCCGCGCTCGGGCTTCACGCCCAGCGACCTCGACGCCGCCGGCAAGGCCTTGCGCACCAAGCTGCACGAGACCATCGAAGGCGTGAACCGCGACATCGGCACGCGCTACACCTTCAACACCGCCATCGCCAAGATCATGGAACTCTCGAACGCCATCGCGCGCTTCGAGGCGAGCACACCGGCTGGCCGCGCGGTGGTGCAGGAGGCCTTCGAGGCCATCACGCTGATGCTGAACCCGATCACCCCGCACACCTGCCATGCGCTGTGGCAGTTGCTCGGCCATGGCGAGGAGCTGCTGGAGAACCGGCCCTTCCCGAAGGCCGACCCGGCGGCGCTGGTCAAGGACCTGGTGACCGTTGTCGTACAGGTCAACGGCAAGCTGCGTGGTCGCGTCGAAGTGCCGCCGGGCAGCGGCGAGGAGGTGCTGCGTCCGCTCGCTTTCGCCGACGCCGACGTCGCCAAGTTCACCGAAGGCAAGACCGTGCGCAAGTTCATCGTCGTGCCGGATAGACTCGTCAACATCGTCGTCACCGACTGATCCGGGGAAAGACCGCCATGCGCAAGCTCACCGCCCTGCTGCTCGCATCCCTCACGCTGCTGCTGGCCGCCTGCGGTTTCGGCCTGCGCGAGGCGCGTCCGCTCGCTGAGGTGCTGCTGTCGGTGTCGATCGATGCGGTCAACCCGGACAGCCTGCTGGTCGCCGACCTCGAACGCGAACTGGAGGCCGCCGGAACCACGCTGCGACCGGCCGGCGCCGCCGGTGCGGCGCAGTTGCGCATTCCCACCGACAGCGCCGAGCGCCGCGTGGTCAGCCTCGACCAGCGCGCCAAGGTCGGCGAGTACGAGATCGTCTACCGGGTCGTCTACGAAGTGCTCGACGCCGAGGGCAAGGTGCTGGTGCCGCCGACCACGCTGCAACTGGCCCGTGCCTACGCCTTCGACGAGCAGCAGGCGATCGGCGCCGCGCAGGAAGAGGACATGATCCGCAACGAGCTTCGTCGTGAACTCGTGCGCATGATCATGGAGCGCCTCGCTCGCGTCTCCGATCCCAACGCCGCGCACCAGAAGCGGGCGAGTGCGGTACGGCAGTAAGCGCCAGCGATGTTCCCGTTCGCGGGGGCTGAGTCCATGCACCTGATCATCCTCTCCGGCGTGTTGCAGCTGCTGTGCATCATCCACCTGGTGCGCACCGGACGGCCGTACTGGTGGATCTGGATCATCCTGATCGGCTCCTTCCTGGGCGTCGCCGCCTACGCGATCACCCAGATCCTGCCGGACTTCCAGAACGACCCGCGCGCCCGCAACGCCGCCCGTGGCGTCGTGAAGAAGCTGGACCCGACCCGCGACCTGCGCCGCCTGCGCGATGAGTTGGCGCGCGCCGACACCGTGCGCAACCGGCTGGAACTCGGCCGCGAGTTCCTCGCGCTGGGAGAGGCCGCCGAGGCCGAAGACGTCTTCCGCGGCTGCCTGCGCGGCATGCACGCGAGCGATCCCGACATCCTCCTGGCGCTCGCCCAGGCCCAGTTCGCACAGGGCAAGGCCGCCCAGACCCGTGAATCGCTGGATGAGCTGATCGCCGCCAACCCGGATTTCCGCTCGGACGACGGGCACCTGCTCTATGCACGCTCGCTCGAGGCTCTGGGCGAGGACGACGCCGCGCTCACCGAGTACCGTGCGCTCGAAGCCGGCTATCCAGGCGAGGAAGCGCGGGTACGGATGGCCGAGCTGCTGATCCGCCGCGGCCAGGTCGACGAAGCCCGCAAGCTGCTCGAACAATCCATTGCCCGCGCCCGCATTGCCCCGCGCTACTACCAGAAGGCGCAGAAGGAGTGGCTGGACAAGGCCCGGGCGCTGCTGAAGTAGCGTGGGTTGCGCCAGCGGCGCTACCCGCG
>JANJUH010000367.1 GCA_024710675.1 Lysobacterales bacterium | reverse complement strand
ATCGAGCGCGCCATCGCCGAGGACTATCGCGCCTGGCTGGCCGAGCATGTCCGGGAGTTGCTGAGCCTGCCGGGTTTCCTTAGCGCCGAAGTCTTCGAGTGTGCGCCGGACGGCGACGACGGCGGGCACGAGTCGCTGGTGGTCTGTTACCGCCTGGAAAGCCAGGCGGCGCTCTCGACCTACCTCAGCGAACACGCACCGGCGATGCGCGCCAAGGGCAGCGAGCGCTTCGGTGAGCGCATGCAGGTGAGCCGGCGCGTGCTGGCGCCGTTGGTTGAGATGCTCGCGGTCGAAGGCGCGGGCGCCTAGCCGCGGGTCGACCCTCGTGCCGGACTCCCTGCGCGGATGGCTGCGACGTGTCGCCGGGGCTGTCCTCATCGACTGGCCGCTTGCCATCGCCAGCGGACTGCTGGTCTTCTGGCGCGCCTGGCCGCAATTGGCGCCAGTCGCCGGTGTTGACGGCTACGGGCTGCGCTGGCTCTTCGCCCTTGCGGGGGCGGGCTTTGCCGGCATCCTTGCGACCGCACTCGTGTCCTACTGGTTCGGCCTGCACGACGAGGACGAGGATCCCGACGCCGGTACCTGGCGGCGTCGCGTGCTCGTGCTGGCCGCGATCCTGTTGCTCTGGTTTGGATGGCCGGCCAATCCCCTGGTCCACGAGATCGCAGCTTGATGGTCCTCGGGCGAACCGGCTTGCTTGCCGCCTCACGGCTGCTTGCCTACACTTCGCCGCCCCTGACGGGTCGTTAGCTCAGCGGTAGAGCAGGAGACTTTTAATCTCTTGGTCGTAGGTTCGATCCCTACACGACCCACCATCCCCGGCGCCCATCCCATGACTCTGCGCGTCCTCACCGGGATCAAGCCCACCGGCACGCCCCATCTCGGCAACTACGTCGGCGCGATCCGCCCGGCGGTGCGTGCCAGTGTCGCGCCGGGTGTGGCTTCCTTCTACTTTCTCGCCGACTACCACGCGCTGACCGGTGCGGCCGATCCGGCGCGGGTGCATCGCTCGACCCTCGAGGTGGCCGCGAGCTGGCTGGCCTGCGGGCTCGACCCGGCGCGCGTGCATTTCTACCGCCAGTCGGATCTGCCCGAGGTCACCGAGCTGACCTGGCTGCTGATGTGCGTCACCGCCAAGGGGCTGCTCAACCGCGCGCATGCGTACAAGGCGGCGGTCGATGCGAATCTGGAAGTGGGCGCCGAGGCCGATGCCGGCATCGGTGCAGGGCTGTATGCCTACCCGGTGCTGATGGCGGCCGACATCCTGCTCTTCAATGCGCACAAGGTGCCGGTCGGGCGCGACCAGGTGCAGCACATCGAGATCGCGCGCGATCTCGCGCAGCGCTTCAACCATCTCTACGGCGGCGAATACTTCACCTTGCCGGAGGCGGCGATCGAGGAAACGGCGGCGGTGCTGCCGGGCCTCGACGGGCGCAAGATGAGCAAGAGCTACGACAACGTGATCCCGCTGTGGGGCACGTCGAAGGCGCTGAAGGAGGCGGTCTATTCGATCGTCACCAACTCGCAGGCGCCGGGTGAGCCCAAGGACGTCGAGGGCTCGGCACTGTTCCTGATCTACAAGGCCTTCGCGAGCGCCGAGGACACCGCGCAGCTGGCCGCCGACTACGCCGCCGGCATCGCCTGGGGTGAGGTCAAGCGGCGTCTGCACGAGCACCTCGAGCGCGAACTCGCGCCAGCGCGTGATCGCTATCTGTCATTGATCACGCACCCGGCGCGTCTCGACGAGATTCTCGCGGCAGGGGCCGAGCGTCTGCGCCCGCAGGCGCGTGAACTGCTCGCCCGGTTGCGCGATGCCGTCGGGCTGCGTCCGCTCGCCAAGCTGGCCGCGCCGACGCCGGTTGCCAAGCCGGCGGCCAAGGGCAAGCTGCCGCGCTTCGTGCAGTTCCGCCTGCCCGATGGCCGCTTCGACTTCAAGTTCAACGATGGCGAGGGCGCGCTGCTGCTGGCCGGTGTGGGCTATGCGGATGCGCGCGACTGCGGACGCGCGATCGCGGCGCTGAAGGCCGCCGACGAATCGGCGCTGGTCATCGACGCCCATGGCGGTATCCATCTCGACGGCGCGGCGATCGGCATGGCAGGGGAAGGCGGCCTCGATGCGCTGCGCCTCGGGCTTGCGGCCCTGCGCGCGGCCGAAGCCTGATCCGTCCGTGGCGGGGCTGGTCGCGATCCTCCTGCTGGCCGGGCCGTTCGGCGTGCTCGCAGGGCTCTACGTGTGGGCGGCGCGACGCTCGCCGGCGGGTTTCGGCTCGCGTGATCGTGTGGTGCTGATCGGTGCCGGACTGCTGACCATCGCCGCCGCGACGATCGGCGAGATGACGGCCCCGGAAGCGCGCGGGCCGATCTGGCCCTTCGTGTATTCCGCGCTCGCAGGATTCGTCGCTTTGCTGGCCAGCCTGGGCCTTGGCTTCGCGTTGCGCGCGCGATAGCCCGTCACAATCCGCGGGTCACAGTGCATACTCGCCATCAGGGGAGGGCGAAGGGGTCGCGATGGCTCCGTCGTTCCGCCGACTTCAGCATGCGGCTTCGGCTCGGCAGCGAGGGCGTCCGATGTGGCAATGGCTCAAACGATTGTTCGGCGGCGCCCGCGCGGTTGAACCCGAACCGCAGGTCTGGAACTTCCGCATCAAGGGTGGGCGTGCCGAGATCGGCGCGGTCAACGATGCCCTCGAACGCGCCGCGATGGCCGGGGAAGTCCCGGAACCTGCGATGCGCGCGATGCAGGTGGCGCTCGACGAGCTGCTGACCAACGCGATCATGCACGGCGACGTCAGTCTCAACGATCCGATGCAGGTTGACCTGATCGTCGCCAAGGGTGCGCTGCGTGCCGTCGTCAGCCATGCGGGCACGCCTTTCGATCCCACCAAGACCGAACACCGCCCGGACCTCGAAGGCAATCTCGAGGATCGCGAGATCGGCGGCTTGGGCCTGCACCTCGTCCGCGAGATGATGGACGAGTTCAGCTACGAGTTCGCCAACGGGCGCAATGTGCTGCGGGTGGGGAAGCGGTTCTGAGGGGTTGCAGTGAGTGGTGAGTCAGTGGTGAGTGGCAGGAGCGTCGGCATGAATGCCGACCCACGGGCTCGCGTGGCATGGGTGGGTCCGGATTCATCCGGACGCACTTGGGTGCATGCCTCCCATCGCCACTCACCACTCACCACTGAGCGCGCCGCAGGCGCGCGCCCCACTCACTTGATCGACGGCAACTCATAATCCACCACCAGCGGCGCGTGGTCGGAGAAGCGCGGCTCGCGATGCACATGCACGGCCTTCGCGGCGCCTTCGAGGTTCGGTGAGGTGATCTGGTAGTCGATGCGCCAGCCGACGTCCTTGGCCCAGGCCTGGCCGCGGTTGCTCCACCAGGTGTACTCGGGGACTTCCGGCTTCAGGCGTCGATGGGTATCGACCCAACCCTGGCCGACCAGCAGCTCCTCCATCCATGCGCGCTCCTCGGGCAGGAAGCCCGAGTTCTTCTGGTTGCCGCGCCAGTTCTTCAGATCGATAGCCCGGTGCGCGATGTTCCAGTCGCCACAGACGATCATCCGCCGTCCGCTCCGGCGTGCCGCGGACAGGCGGTCGGACAGCCACTCCATCGAGCGGAACTTGAAGGCCTGGCGTTCCTCGCCGGAGGAGCCCGAGGGCAGGTACAGCGAGACGATCGAGAGATCGCCGAACTCGGCCTCGAGCCAGCGGCCCTCGCGATCGAACTCGGGAATGCCGATGCCGGCCTGGAAGCGATCCGGGCGCCTCGGCAGATACAGCGCGACGCCGCTGTAGCCCCTTTGTTCGGCATCGAGGAAGAAGCCGGTGTAGCCGGGGATGCCAAAGTCATCCGCCTCGCGCTCGGCGGCCTGCAGCCGGGTTTCCTGCAGGCAGATCGCATCGGCCCCCTGCGCCGCCAGCCACTCCAGCGCGCCCTTGCGCTTGGCCGAGCGCAGGCCGTTGAGGTTCAGCGAGATGATGCGCATCGGGTGACCCAGATGTTGCGGGGGGCGGATTCTGGCATTG
>JANJUH010000359.1 GCA_024710675.1 Lysobacterales bacterium | reverse complement strand
CGACGATGCCGATGACCGGGATGCCGAGCTTGCGCGCTTCCTTGATCGCGATCTCCTCGTGGCCGGTGTCGATCACGAAGAGGGCGTCCGGCAGGCCGGACATGTTCTTGATGCCACCCAGCGACTGGTCGAGTTTTTCCATCTCGCGCTTCAGGCCCAGCACCTCGTGCTTGACCAGGCGCTCCCAGCTGCCGTCGGTGCTCTGCTGCTCGAGCTCCTTCAGGCGCTGGATCGACTGCTTGACGGTGCGGAAATTGGTCAGCATGCCGCCCAGCCAGCGCTGCGCGACGTAGGGCATGCCGCAACGCGCCGCCTCTTCCTTCACGGTGTCGCGCGCCGAGCGCTTGGTGCCGACGAAGAGAATGGTGCTGCGGCGCTGCGCGAGGCCGCTGACAAAGTTCATCGCGTCGTGGAACAGCGGCATCGTCTTCTCGAGGTTGACGATGTGGATCTTGCCGCGGGCACCGAAGATGTACGGACCCATCTTGGGGTTCCAGTAGCGGGTCTGGTGACCGAAATGCACGCCAGCTTCGAGCATCTGGCGCATGGTGACGTTGGGCATTGCCTGACTCCTGTTACGGTTGGAGCGCATGGGCTCCGGGTTGGGCCTCCACGCGGCTGCGGCCGGGATCCGTCCTGGACACCGCCCGGGCGCAGGTTGCGCCGCGTGTGTGGATTCACCGGGGATACCGGCGGATGCTCCGGCCAGGGTTGGTGGCCGGAGAAATCTTCGGGAGAATAACCCGTCACTGACGAAGTGGGCAATCGGGGGCTGGGAAAACCACCTTCCAGCCCGCATGCTTGCGATCCCGGCGCGCCTGCAGGCGGGCCGTATTGCGAATCCGGAGACCATGGGCATCACGCTGAAGACACCCGAGCAGATCGAGAAAATGCGCGTCGCCGGCCGCCTGGCAGGGGAGGTGCTGGCGATGATCCGGCCGCACGTCAAGGCCGGCGTGAGCACCGACGAGCTCGACCGCATCTGCCATCGCTACATCACCGAGGTTCAGGGCGGCATCCCCGCACCCCTCAACTACAAGGGTTTCCCGCGCTCGATCTGCACCTCGGTCAACAATGTCGTCTGCCATGGGATTCCCGGGCCCAAGGTGCTCAAGGACGGTGACATCATCAACATCGACGTCACGGTCATCAAGGACGGCTTCCACGGCGACACCAGCCGGATGTTCTACGTAGGCGAGCCGAGCGTGCTGGCGCGGCGACTGGTCGAGACCACCTACAAGGCGATGAAACTCGGCATCCAGATGGTCCGCCCCGGAGAGTTCCTCGGCGAGATCGGGCGCAGCATCCAGCGATTCGTCGAGGCGGAGCGATTCTCGGTGGTGCGCGAGTACTGTGGGCACGGCATCGGCGAGCGCTTCCACGAAGACCCTCAGGTTCTCCACTACTACGATCCCGCGCGTGGCAAGGCCGAGGAACTGCGGCCAGGCATGACCTTCACGATCGAGCCGATGGTCAATGCCGGTGCGCGCCAGGTGAAGCTCCTGCCCGATGGCTGGACCGTGGTGACCAAGGACCGCACGCTGTCGGCGCAGTGGGAACACACGGTGCTGGTGACCGAGGACGGTTTCGAGGTGCTGACCCTGGCAGACGGGGAGACCCTTTGACGCCTGCGCCGCCCGGGGAGGTCGCATACCGGGCACGCCTCGAGGCGGTGCGCCGTGAGCTCGCCGAGCGTTTTCGCCGGCGGCGGGATGCGGCACCCTTGCTGGCGGCGCTGTCGCGCTCGGTGGACCGGGTGCTGCTCGAACTGTGGGCGGAGCAGGGTGCCGCGCTGGACCGAGCCTGCCTGCTGGCGACGGGCGGTTACGGCCGCGGTGAGCTGTACCCCGGCTCGGACGTCGACATCCTGGTGCTGGTCCCCGAGGGTCGCGACACGGCCCTCGATGCGGCCGTGCGGGCCTTCCTCGCTGCTTGCTGGGATGCCGGTCTGGAACTGGCCCAGGCGGTACGCACCGTTGCCAACCTGCGCGAATTCGCCAGTGAGGACCTGGCCGGCTACACCGCATTGCTGGATGCCCGCAAGCTCGCCGGCGACCCCTTGCTGGCAGCCGCCTTGCTCGACTGGGTGCAGGGCCCCGAGCCCTGGCCGCCGGCTCGCTTCCTGGCGGGCAAGCGTGCCGAGAGCGAGGAACGCCATCACCGCCACGCCGACACCGCGCACAACCTCGAGCCCAATCTGAAACAGGGGCGTGGTGCGCTGCGCGACCTGCAGACCGCGCTGTGGATCGCACGGCGCTGCGTCGGCGCGGGCTCGCCCGGTGAGCTGGTCGCGGCTGGCCTGCTCGAAGCCGATGAGGCGACCCGCCTGGCTCGCGCGGGACGCTGGCTGGCGACCTTGCGCTATGCGCTGCACACGGTGTCCGGCCGGCGCGAGGAGCGGGTGCTGTTCGATCACCAGGTGGCGCTCGCCCGGCTCTTCGAGCTGGATCGCGGACCGACGCCGCACCAGGCGGTCGAGGCGCTGATGCAGCGCTATTTCCGGGCCGCAGGCGATATCGACCGGCTCGCCTCGGCGCTGGTCGCGCGCATTGCCCGGCGCCTGCGCACCGAGTTCGGGGAGGATGTCGCCTTGCCCGGAACGCAGCGCCACGTGCTTCGTGACGGCATGCTCGAGGCGGCGGCCATCGACCGCGGCTTCGAAGCCCCGTCCGACGTTGTCGAACCCTTCGTGGTGATGGCGCGCAATCCACAGATTCCCGGGCTCGGTCCCGACCTCGCGCAGGCGCTGGCGCGCGCCTTGCCCCTGCGGAAGCGCGCGCTCGCCCAGGACCGGCTGGCCCACGACGCCTTCGAGGCCGTGCTGGCGACGCGCCGGCCCCACGCGGCGCTCGCCGAGATGCACCGCCATGGCGTGCTGGGCGCGCTGCTGCCGGCCTTCGCGCGGGTCAGCGGGCGCATGCAGTACGACCTCTTCCACGTTTACACCGTCGACCAGCACACGCTCTTCCTGGTGCGCAACCTCGAGCGCTTTTTCGTCGGGCCTGCCGATGAGGCGCTCGCGCTGGCGCACGAGCTCGCGCAACGCGTGCGCCAGCCCGAGCTGATGTTCTACGCGGCGATCTTTCACGACATTGCCAAGGGTCGGGGTGGTGATCACTCGCTGCTCGGGGCGGCCGATGCGCGCCGCTACCTGCAGCGGCGCGGGCTGGCCCATGCCGACATCGAACTGGTGGCCTGGCTGGTCGAACACCACTTGCTGATGTCCACCACGGCACAGAAACAGGACATCCAGGATCCCGAGACGGTGCGGCGCTTTGCCGCCGCGGTCGGCGACTGGGAGCGCCTGGAGTGCCTGTACCTGTTGACGGTCGCCGACATCCGCGCGACCAACCCCAAACTCTGGAATGGCTGGAAGGCGCGCCTGCTGGGCGATCTCTACCAGGCCACGCGACTGCAACTGCGGCGCGGCGTCGACAAGCCGCTCGATCGCGACGATCGCGTACGCGCGACCCGCCTGAAGGCGCTCGAACTGCTGACCAGTGCCGGGAGCCAGTTCAGTGCGGTCGAGGCGATCTGGGCCGATTTTCCCGACCAGAGTTTCTGGCGCTACACGCCGGACCAGTTGCGCTGGTTGACGCAATCGATCCTGGCCGGTGGTCGGCCGGGGAGGCCACTGGTCGCGGTGCGCTCGGTCGGCCATGGTGGCACCCGCGAGATCTTCGTGCGCATGGCCGACCAGGACGGGATCTTCGCCACGCTGACCGCACAGCTCGATCGCATGGACCTGTCGGTGATCGCGGCGCGCGTGATGACCTGCAAGAGCGGCTTGACGCTGGATACCTTCCAGGTGCTCGACTTGCGGCGCGAGGAGCAGGACGCGATGACGCGCAACCAGGAGATCCGCATCGGGCTCGAGCTGGCGCTGGCCGAGCAGCCGCTCAAGCCGCGGCTGGCGCGCCGCCGCGCAACCCGCGAGCAGACCCTGTTCCGCTTCCCGCTGCAGATTGCCTTCGAGGTGCGCCCGGATGTCGCGGGTACCCAGTTGATGCTGGTCTGCCCCGATCGCCCCGGCCTTCTGGCCTCGGTGGCCTTTGCCTTCCGCGATGCCGGCGTGCGCGTGCACTCGGCGCGCATCGCCACCTTCGGCGAGCGCGCCGAGGACTTTTTCACCGTGACCGACGCCGGCGGGCATGCGCTCGACGACGCCACCAAGGACCGCCTGCGCGAGGCCCTCGCCGCGCGCGTTTCGGAGAACTGACGATGCCTTTGAGCCTTGCCGATACCCACACCCTCGCTGCGATGATCGAACAGGCCTGGGAAGAACGCGACGCCATCTCGCCCGAGCGCGCGCCCGAGGGCGTGCGGGCGGCGGTCGATCGCGTGCTCGACGAACTCGAAGGCGGGCGGCTGCGTGTCGCCGATCCCGGCGAGGGCGGCTGGCGAGTGCACGAGTGGATCAAGAAGGCCGTGCTGCTGTACTTCCGGCTCAGTGACACGCGGCCCATGCCGGGTGGCCCGGCGATCGCCTTCGACAAGGTGCCGCTGCGCTTCACTGGTTCGGATGCCACCAACTTCCGTTGGCTCGGGGCGCGCATCGTCCCCGGGGCACTGGTCCGCCGCGGCGCCCACGTCGGCAGCGGTGCGGTGCTGATGCCAAGTTACGTCAACATCGGCGCCCATGTCGGTGCCGGCACCATGGTCGATACCTGGGCGACGGTGGGTTCCTGCGCGCAGATCGGCAGGAACGTGCACTTGTCGGGTGGCGTGGGCATCGGCGGCGTGCTGGAACCCTTGCAGGCGAATCCGACCATCATCGAGGACGACTGCTTCATCGGTGCGCGCTCGGAGGTGGTCGAGGGCGTCATCGTCGAGCGCGGCAGCGTTATCGGCATGGGCGTCTTCCTGGGCCTGAGCACCCGCATCTACGATCGTGCGACCGGCCAGGTCCATTACGGCCGCGTACCGGCCGGTTCAGTGGTCGTCGCCGGCAACCTGCCGGCCGCCGACGGCAGCCATAGCCTCTATGCGGCGATCATCGTCAAGCAGGTCGACGAGCGCACCCGCGCCAAGACCAGCATCAACGAGCTCTTGCGCGGGGTGTAGGGCGCCTGCGCCCTCGTAGCAGCGCCCTCCGGGCGCGATCGCTGTGCTGCGAGACCTTTCGCGGCCGCAGGGCGTCCACGAGAGGATGGCTCCGCGGCCTGTCGTAGGAGCGCGCTCTGCGCGCGAAAGGGTCTTGCCGCAACCCCTATCGCGCCCAGAGGGCGCTCCTACGGGTTATTGGCCAGTACAGAACTCGTCGGTCGGCTGGGTCAGGCTGCGCACCGGCACGCTGCCGTTGCCATACGCACTGGTGTACTCGAAGGTGCCCGCGTCGCAACCCGTGAAGCGCACCGTCAGGCGGCCCCATTCAGGATTGGCGGTGACCTGATTCGGGTTGAAGGCGGTGCCGAACTGCCCGCCGCTGGAGATCTGCAGCGGTACCTCCACGCTGTGCGCGCCCCAGGAGAAGGGCGCCAGGCCAACCAGCCAGATCTGGCGGCCCTCATGGAAGGTGTACCAGGTCACCAGCAGCACCGGGCCCTGTTCGGTGCCGGAGGCGCTGGCGACTTCGATGAGGAACCCGCGGCCGGAGTTGGCCGGGTCGAACCAACTACCGGTGTGCACCGGCAGGATCGGGATCTCGCCCGCGGCGACGCGCACCGCACGACGCAGCAGCGGAATGCGCACCGGCTGCTCGGTGCCCGGGATGATGGTGCTCGTGGCAATGGTCGTGAAGGTCTTCAGCCCATAGACCAGCCGGCCGAACACCGTGTACTGGCCGTTGAGGTTGCTGTTGGTGCCGATATTGATGAACCACTCGCTGTTGCCGCTGGTGTAGTTCGGCGTACCGTTGGCCTGCGAGGCGAGCGCGATGGCGATGGTGCCCGGCGTGTGCGTCAGGCCGTTGTTGCGCTCGCTGGCAATGTTGTCGAAACGCGGGATCGACGTCAGGTTCTCGCGGAAGCCGCCGCCCTGCACGACGAAGCCGGGTACCACCCGCTGGATCAGCGTGTCGTTGTAACGGCCTTCATCCACATAGCGCAGGAAGTTGGTGCTGGTGATCGGGGCCCGTGTGGTGTCGAGTTCGAGCAGCAGCGGGCCGCGGTCGGTCTCGAACAGGACGCGAGTGTCCTGGGCCTGCACGGCGCAGGACGCGGCGAGCAAAAGGGCAGCGAGGGCGAGCCGGTGGGACATCGGGCGTGATCCGGTAGCGATAGACGCGCCCGAGGATAGCGCTCAATCGGGCGCGTCGCCTTCGAGCAGCATCTCGAGCTCTGCCGGGACCAGGAACTCCGGATCCTCGGCGCGCAGGCGGGCAAGGCGTGCACGGGCGTCGTCCCGGCGGCCTTCGGCGAGCAGGCGACGGATCTCGGCGATGGCCTGCATTCCCGCGTCCTCGTGCGCCTCCGATTCGTCGGCCATTTCCAGGTCATGCCGGTCCGTGCCCGTTTCGGTGGATTGGCTCGTGCCCAGGGCTGTTGCCTCGCTGACGTCAGCCGGTGGCGCCGACTTGACCGCGGCTCCGGCGGGCGCCGCTGGAAAGGGCTCGGCGATCCGCGCGCGCGCGCTCACGGCCTCGATGGCGGGCTCGGGCTCGGCCGATGGTGGCGGTGCTGCCGGCGCTCGGGCTGGAGGTGGTGGCGTCGCGGGTGCCAGAGCGTCTCCGGGTAGCCGCTGCCAGAGTTCGGCGGCCTGCATTTCGGCCGCCTCGCGGCGCGCGGACGCGGCCTCGCTGGATCGTTGCGCTTCGAGCTGTGCGCGTGCTGCGGCCAGTTCACGCTTCGCCACGTCATCGATCGTCATGGGGGCGGGACCGATACTGGCATCGCGGGCATCGTCCTCGCTGGCGACTGCGCGCTCTGCTGGGGCAGCCGATGCTGTGGCTCCAGGCTGGCCGGCTTCGGCTTTGGCGTCGTTGTCGACGGAGGCCGGCGGGGCTTGCAGTGCCGCCGGCACCGTATCGACCTGTTGCGCCAATCGCAGCGCCACCCCGCCGCCGGCCAGCACCAGTACCGTGGCGGCGATCGCGGTCAGCCGGCTGGGACGCAACCAGCCGCCACCGCGACGCTTCGAGCGCGCGAGGATGCGTGCATCCAGTTCTGCCGAGGGTTGCGGTCCCGGCGCGCGGCGCAGGGCGGCGAGGACTTGGGCTTCGAGGGCGTCGTATTGTTCGGGCTTCATGGCGACCCCAGTGCCGCTCGCAACTTGGCCAGCGCGTAACGCAGCCGGCTCTTGATGGTTTCGCGCCCGGTGCCGACGCTATCCGCGATCTCTTCGAGCGTCAGCTCGCCCTCGGCGCGCAGCAGCAACACCGAGCGTTGCTCGGGCGGCAATTCGTCGATCAGTTCGAGCAAGCGCCGTAGCCGTTGCTCATCGTCCAGTCCCAGCGCGGGATCGTCGCCCGGGCTGGACGGGAAATGGAGCAGGGCCTCTTCCGCGTTGACCATGGGGTGCGCACGCCGCAGGTGGTCGATCGCGAGATGGTGGGCGATCCGATAGACCCAGGCGAGGAAGCGCGCGCTCGGCTGATAGCGGCCGCGCGCCTCGATGACGCGGCCCCAGGTGTCCTGGTAGAGCTCCTCGGCGAGCGACTGGTTGCCGACCAGGCGTGCCAGGTAGCGCAACAGGCGCACACGATGGCGTGCGTAGAGCACTGCGAAAGCGGCGTCCTCGCCGGCGCCGTAGCGGAGCATCAGGTCTTCGTCGCTG
>JANJUH010000304.1 GCA_024710675.1 Lysobacterales bacterium | reverse complement strand
GGCGGCCGCCCCAGATGCCCTGTTCCTCGTTGGCGAAGGCGATCACGCGGATCGTGCGCTTCGGCGGGGTGTCGAGCTGGCCGATCAGCGCGCCGGCAGCCATCGTGATCGCCACGCCGGCGCCGTTGTCGAGTGCGCCGGTGCCGAGGTCCCAGGAATCAAGGTGCCCGCCGATCGCGACCACCTCTTCGGGGAACTCGCTGCCCGGGATCTCGCCGATCACGTTGGCACTGGTGTACTCGCCCGCACGCTGGCGACCGCCCAGCTCGAGCTTGACCGTGACCGCGCCCTTGGCCAGCTGCGTCTCGAGGCGATCGGCATCGACATGCGAGAGCGCCGCCGCCGGGATCCGCGTCAGCGTGTTGTCGTAGCGCATCGTTCCGGTATGCGGCGTGCGCGCCTGCTCGTCGGTGCCGATCGAGCGGATCAGCACCGCTGCGGCGCCGGCGCGGGCGGCGAAGTTGGCGCCCTGCACGCGCGCGATGACCGCCTGGCCGTAGCCGCTGCCGTCGCGGGCGCGCTGCATGCGGCGGGCGACATAGGCAATCTTGCCGGCGAGCGATCCGGGTTCGGCAGCCTGCAGCGCCTGCGCATCGGCGAACATGACGACTTCGCCGCTGACACCGCCCGCCGGCGTGCCGACGCTGCCGCCCAGCGCGGTCACGGTCAGCGGTTCGGGTTCGGGCGACAGGATCGCCGCGCCCTCGAAGCCACGGTCCCAGACCGGGAAGCTGACCGGCTCGGTGTAGACCTTCGGGAAACCGAGTTCCGTGAACTTCGCTACGGCCCAAGCCACGCCCTTGGCATCGTTCTCCGTGCCCGCCATGCGATGGCCGACCTCGGTGGTCAGTGATTCGACGATGGCAAAGGCACCGCTGCCTTGCTGCGCCTGATCGCGCAGTTCCGTGGCCACCGCGATGTCGGCATCGCTCAGCGGATCGGGCATGGGCGCGGCGAAGGCCGGCGCGGTGCAGCAGAGCAGGGCGTAGATCAGTCTCATCGATGCGATCCCGGTCTGGAGGGACCGAACCCTAGCGAGCGCCGCGTGAAGGCGGTAGCGCCCCGGCGGCATACGGCATACAGCATTGCAATCGCCGGCATTCCGGGACTTCAGGCGGATGTCACCGCGCCTTGGCCATCCTATGCTCCGCTCCCTTTGCCGAAGGACACCATCCACGCATGAGTCCACGTTTGTTGCCCCTGTCGATCGCCCTGCTCCTCGCCGCGCCGCCCGTGTGGGCTGCAGAGCAAAAGCCCAGCGAACGCGAGGCACGCCTGCTCGACCAGATCCAGGTGACGGCGACGCGGCGGCCGGAATCGAGCTTCGATGTGCCCGTGGCGACCACGGTGGTCGGTCAGCGTGAGATCGCCGATCGCGCGCCTCAGGTGGCGATGGACCTCTTGCACGGCGAGCCCGGTACCTTCGTGCAGCAGACGACGCCGGGGCAGGGCATCGTCATCGTGCGCGGACTGAAGGGCTCGGAAGTGCTGCACCTCGTCGATGGTTTCCGGCTCAACACGGCCTTCTTCCGCAATGCGCCGAACCAGTACATGGCGCTGGTCGATGGCCAGATGCTCGAGCGCGTCGAGGTGGTGCGTGGCCCATCGGGCACGCTCTATGGCAGCGATGCGATGGGC
The DNA here is from genome assembly GCA_024710675.1 of Lysobacterales bacterium. Classification (GTDB taxonomy): domain Bacteria; phylum Pseudomonadota; class Gammaproteobacteria; order Xanthomonadales; family SZUA-5; genus JANJUH01. The sequence continues at coordinate 11,048 of JANJUH010000304.1, read as the reverse complement.
GGCGTGGTGCAGTTGCTCAGCGAGGAGCCGCGCTTCGGCGGTCCCGATCGCCAGTCCTCGAGCCGCGTGCGGATGATCTACGGCAGCGCCGACGAATCGCTGCTCTCGCGCGTGTCCGCTGCGGTCGGCAACCAGGACTGGGTGCTCTCAGGCGGCGCGACCTACCAGGACGTCGGCGAGCTGCGCGTGGGCGGTGGTGACGAGTTGCCGTTCACGAACTTCACCGCCCGCGCCGGTGACGCCAAGCTGCGCTGGAACGTCGCCGAGGCGCACGAGTTCATGGTGCAGGCGCAGGTGCTGACCCAGCCGCGCACGCCGCGCCACGACGAGCTGGTGCCGGGTTTCGGCCAGAGCCAGCCAAGCTCGGCGGTGTTCTTCTTCGAGCCGCAGGAGCGTCAGTTCGCGCAGGCGCGCTGGCGCTGGGATGCCGGCCTGCCGGCTTTCGACGGGCTCGAGATGCATCTCGGCTACCAGAAGGTGCGCGACGATCGGCGCGCGCGTGATTTCGGCAGCAACAACGAGGATCGCGAACGCAATGCCAGCGAGTTGATCGGCCTGACGGCACAGTTCCACAAGCAGCTCGGCCGCCATCACCTGACCTGGGGCGCCGAGTACTACACCGACGAGGTGTCCTCCTTCCGCCAGCGCACCAACATCGCCACCGCTGCCATCAGTGCCCGACCCGGTCGCTTCCCCGACGGTTCGACGATGAACAGCTTCGCGATCTACGTGGCCGACGATTTCGAGATCAGCGAGGCGCTCGATGTCTACGGCGGCTTGCGCTGGACCCGTTCGGATGTCGAGTTGCCGCCGGTGATCGGCGGCATCGGCATCGACATTTCGCCCTCCGATCTGTCCGGTCACCTGGGCGTGCGCTACAGCCTGACCGAGGAGCTGAACCTCATCGCCAATTACGGCCGCGGCTTCCGCGCGCCCAACATCTTCGACCTCGGCACCTTCGGCGACCGGCCCAGCAATCGATTCAACATCCCCAATGCCAACCTCGACTCGGAGACCGTCGACACCATAGACCTGGGCATCAAGTGGTCCGGAGAGCGCGTGGAGGCCGAGCTGGTGGGCTTCGTGTCGCGATACAACGACAAGATCACCAGCGTGCTGACCGGCGATGTGACCGAAACCGGCCGCCTGGTGACGCAAAGCCGCAATGTCACCGAGCTCGACCTGCACGGCTTCGAGGCCGGCCTGCGCTGGTTCGTCGACCCGACGCTGAGCGCCTACATCACGGCCACCCACACCCGCGGCGACGAGCAGTTCGAGGGTGACGAATACGCGGCCGATCGCATCCCGCCGCTGTTCGGCAAGGCGGGCCTGACCTGGCGTGCCGGCGAGGCACTGACCCTCGAGGGCTACACCTTCTACGCCGCGCGCCAGGACCGGCTGAGTCCGCGCGATGCGGTGGATCCGCGTATCAATCCCGATGGCACCGCCGGCTGGGCCACCGTCAACCTGCGCGCGAGCTGGCAGGCGACCGATGCGTTGTCGCTGTCACTGCGTGCCGAGAACCTCGCCGACAAGCGCTATCGCGAGCACGGCACCGGCCTCGACGAGCCAGGGCGCAACCTGATCCTGACGCTGGATTGGCGGCGCTGATCCCGCGGCGGGTTCTTCGCCGCTGGCGAAGGATCCGCCCTGCAGGCTTGGGGTAGGGCCGAACCCTGTCGCCGCCAGGCGGCAGGATTCCGTCATCATGTTCGCGGTGCGTTCAAGGCCGCCAGACGCTCCGGCGTGCCGACATCGGTCCATGCGCCGCTGTGCAGCTCGCCGGTGACGACGCCGAAATCGATGGCCTCGCGCAGGATCGGTCCCAGCGGATAGCGGCCCTCGGGCAAATGGCTCACCAATTCCGGGCGGTAGACGCCGATGCCGGCGTAGGTCCAGCGCGGATCGCCGCAGAGGTGCAAGCGGGTGTCGGTGAGCACGAAGTCCCCGCGCGGATGGTGCGGCGGATTGGCGACCAGCACGAGGTGCGCCAGGCCCTCGGGCTGCGCCGGCAACCTGGCATAGTCGTAGTCGCTGTAGACGTCGGCATTGGCAACGACGAAAGGATCCGGCCCGAGCAGGGCCAATGCGCGACGCATCCCGCCGCCGGTCTCGAGCGGCTCCGGGCCTTCGTGCGACCATTCGATCGTGACGCCGAGGGCGGAGCCATCGCCCAGCGCTGCCGGAAGCTGCTCGCCCAGCCAGCCAGTGTTGATGACCACCTCACGGATGCCGGCGCGTGCCAGCGCCTCGAGATGCCACGCGACCAGTGGCTTGCCGCGCACGGGCAGCAGGGCCTTCGGCGTGGCGTCGGTCAGCGGGCGCATGCGCTCGCCCTTCCCGGCAGCGAAGATCAGTGCACGCATGGCGTCATCGGTGACAAAGGTCGCTGCAGTCTGTCGTCGTCGCGCAGCGCGTGCAATGGATGGCGGTTCCTGGCCTCCGATCAGCCTACAATCGGCAGGGTTTGCGGCATGATCCTGGTGGACGATGGCCGGTTCGATGCTTGGAAAACTGCTGGGCGCCGGTCTCGGCTTCGTGGCCGCCGGCCCCTATGGTGCGCTCGGCGGCGTCGTGCTCGGGCATGCCGTGGATGCCGGCTGGCTGCGCTGGCGGCTCAATGAAGGCCTGAGTGCCACGCCTGGCCGTCAGGTGCAGATCGAGTTCCTGTTCCTGTGCCTGGGTCACCTCGCGAAGGCCGATGGCCGCGTCAGCGAGAGCGAAGTGGCGGCGGCGCAGCGTTACATGGATCGCCTGGGACTGGATGTCGAAGGCCGTCGCGACGCCATCGCCGCCTTCGATCGCGGACGGGCCGGTGGCTTCGATCTCGCGATCGAGGCGACGCGCTTTCGTCGCCGCTTGCGACCGCATTCCAGCGAGATCGAGGAGCTGATGCGCGCGCTGATCGACTTCGCGCGCAAGGACGGTCACCTCTCGCCCGCAGAGCGCGGCGTCATCGAGCGCCTGGGTGCCGGCCTGGGCTGCGCGCGCGAGCGTGTGGCGCAGTGGATCGCAGAGAAAGGCCGCCCGGCCGACGGTCCAGCGATCGAGGACAGCTATCGATTGCTCGGGGTCAGCGTCGGTGTCAGCGACGAAGAGCTGATCCGCGCCTGGCGGCGATTGCTGGCGCAGCATCATCCCGACAAGCTGCAGGGCCGCGGCGCCGGGGCCGACGAGATCGCGCAGGCCTCGGCGAAGACCCGCGAGTTGCAGGCAGCCTACGAACGGATCATGGCGGCGCGCGGGCGCGGCGGACTGTAGGAGCGCCCTCCGGGCGCGATGGATCTTGCGCCAGGCCCATTCGCGCCCAGAGGGCGCTCCCATGGGTTGGACGGCGCGCCGACCCGCCCCCGGGTGCGCCCTCGAACCGCGACCGGCATCATCGCGGGATTCCTCGCCCGGATCTCGCCCCCATGCAGCCACCCGTCATCGCCCCGAGCATTCTCTCCGCCGATTTCGCCCGCCTTGGCGAGGACACCGCACGCGTGCTGGCGGCGGGTGCCGACTGGGTGCATTTCGACGTGATGGACAATCACTACGTGCCCAACCTGACCGTCGGGCCGCTCGTCTGCGAGGCGCTGCGCAAGTACGGGATCACGGCCCCGATCGATGTGCACTTGATGGTGCGGCCGGTCGATCGCATCATCCCGGACTTCGCCAAGGCCGGCGCCACCCTGGTCAGCTTCCACCCCGAGGCCAGCGACCATGTCGACCGCACACTGGGCCTGATCCGTGAGCAGGGCTTGCAGGCCGGCCTGGTCTTCAACCCGGCGACGCCGCTGGCCTGGCTGGATCACGTGATGGACAAGCTCGACCTGGTCCTGCTGATGAGCGTCAACCCGGGCTTCGGTGGCCAGTCCTTCATTCCGTCGACGCTGGCGAAGATTCGCCAGGTGCGCGAGCGCATCGCGGCCAGCGGACGGCCGATCCGCCTCGAGGTCGACGGCGGCGTCAAGGTCGACAACATCGGCGCGATCGCCGCCGCCGGTGCCGACACCTTCGTTGCCGGCTCGGCGATCTTCGGCTCGCCGGACTACGCGGCGACGATCGCAGCGATGCGCGAGCGGATTGCGGCGGCGGGCGGCTGAGCTGTCGCTGGGAAAGCAGAGCTTATTGGTCCGCAAAGGACGCAAAGGACGCGAAGAAAAGCAACAGATGGCCTGGAGGACAGAAGACTCACTACCCGTCGCAAGAGCGTCATTGCAGGCGAAGGGCAGCAATCCGGTCTCTGGGTTCGACAAGGGTTCATGGACTACCGCATCCCGTCGCTCCTCGCGGTGACGCCTTCCCAAGGACCCGCCTCGGCGTTTGGCCGGGCGCAGCCCCGAACCCCGTTGCGTCCTTTGCGGACAAAAAATGCTCCTTCCCGCACCGCGCCGGGCAATTCCGGGGCAGCCGGTGGGTTGTGCCTTCAGCTATCGAGGCGTCGCGGGGTTAGAAAAGCTTGTTGGTCCGCAAAGGAACCGAAGTACTTTGGGTCGAAGCCAGGCAACAGGTCCGCCTCAACGCCTTTCCAGCGTTCCTTTGCTCTTTTTCGCGTCCTTTGCGTCCTTTGCGGACAAAAGATGCTCTTCCCCGCACCACGCCGGGCAATTCCGGGGCAGCCGACGGCCTGCGCTTGCCGATCCGCCCGCTTCTGCCTAGGGTCGGCGGCAGATTCCCCTACAGGCCTGATGCATGGCACGCCAGATCGCGATCGTCGAGGACGAACCGGCCATCCGCGCCAACTATTCCGATGCGCTCAAGCGCTACGGCTACGAGGTCCACACCTATGCCAGCCGCGCCCAGGCTTCGAGCGCCTTCGCGCTGCGCCTGCCGGACCTGGTGCTGATCGACATCGGACTCGGTGACGAGCCGGAGGGTGGCTTCGACCTCTGCCGCGAGCTGCGCCAGCATTCGACCACACTGCCCATCATCTTCCTCACCGCGCGCGACTCGGACTTCGACATCATCAGCGGCTTGCGACTGGGGGCCGACGACTACCTGACCAAGGACATCAGCCTGCAGCACCTGCTGACGCGCATCGTGTCGCTGTTCCGGCGTGTCGAGGCCTTGAGCCAGCCGGCCGGCAAGGAACAGTTGCTGGAGATCGGCCCCTTGCGCCTGCACGGCGACCGCATGGTCGCGACCTGGAACGGCATCGAGGTGCCGCTAACCGTGACCGAGTTCTGGATCGTCCATGCGATGGCGCGTTACCCCGGTCACATCAAGACCCGCGACCAGCTCATGAGCGCCGCCCAGGTGGTCGTCGACGACGCCACGATCACCAGCCACATCAAGCGCATCCGCAAGAAGTTCGTTGCCGTCGATCCGGACTTCGACGGCATCGACACGATGCATGGCGTGGGGTATCGCTGGAAGGCGTGAATTGCCGCACTGTAGGAGCGCGCTCTGCGCGCGAAAAGGCGCCTGCCGAAACCCCATCGCGCCCGAGGGCGCTCCTACGGCTTTTCGAGAAACCTGAACTCGAAGGCCACCGCCTCCTGACCCGGGTCGGCAACGTCGAAGACCAGCGGTGTGGTGGCGCCCGGCGGGAATCCGCGCTCTTCGTTGGCGGCGTCGGCCAGGTACTCGCCAGGCAGGAAGCGGCGCATCGCGATCGGGCGTTCGGTGAGATCGGAGAGCACGACCTCCACCACCGGGAAGCGTTGCACGAAGCTCGCGTCATTGATCATGCTGGCGCTGATCCTGAGCGCCTTCGGGGCGTCCGGGTGCGGGCGCACCTCGCGGCTCTGCAGGCGGATCGCGGCCAGTGCCGTGCGCATCGGCAGCGTGCAACCGATTTCCGCGCAAGCGCGATCGAGCAGCGGGCGGACGCGATCATCTTCGAGCAGGCGTTCGCGCTCGGCCCAGCCGACCTGGGCGGTCAGGGTCAGCGCCAGCAGGACGCTGGCCGCCCACCACGACCCGTTTCCGCTGCTCCGCGCCGGTTTGGCCGCCGCGCGTCGCGCGGCGCCGCGCACCGAGGCCGGCACCGGCGGCGGTGGGGTCGCGTCGAAGGCGGGTGGCGCCGGGCGCGCCTCGGCGTCGTCCCCGCCCGCCAACCAGTCGCCGGGGAGCCTTGGTTCGCGGCGCTCGCCGCGGGCGCCGGCTCCGGCCTCGAACAGGGCTTGCTGGCGCGGCTTGGGGTGCATCGCCGGGATGGCCAGCACCACCGGCGTCGTGCTCGGTGGCTGGTCCGGCAGGTCGTGGAAACTGCTCTCGGGGAGCTGCTCGACCAGGCGCTCCAGGCCATCGAAGACCGCGCCGCAATGGCCGCAACGAAACTCACCGCGGGCATGGGCCAGGGTCTCGGCCTTGAGGCGGTAGACGGTGAGGCAGGCGGGGCACTGCGTGTACATCCGCACAGCATAACGGGGCTGTCGGCTGGCTGCTTCAGTCGGCCGAGGGCAAGGGAATGACAGCGCCCTCGAGGGCCGCATAGACGCGGCCACCGGCCCTGGCGGGCAAGGGCCAGCCACCGGTCAGGCGGCCGAAGGCGGGCAGCACGACCTGTCCGTGGCGGATCCAGTACACCGGCACGCGCTCGCGCTGGCGCCCGGCCTGCAGGCGCACCACCGGATGCAGGTGGCCGCCCAGCTGCAGGCCAGGGGCCGTGCCGTCGACCTCGTGGACGGCGCTGATCGGGCCGAGGGTGATCGCCGGGGCGATCTCGTCGATCTCGGCGGCCAGCGCGTCGAGGTGGCGATCATGGTTGCCGCGGGCGACCCGCAGTGCCAGGGCGGGATGCCGGGCCCGCCAGCGACTGAACGCCTGGTGCCATGGCGCCTCGCCGTGCACTGCGCCGTGGACCAGATCGCCCAGCACCACCAGTTCGCGCGCCGCGGTGGACTCGATCAGGCCATCCAGCCGCGCCAGCTCGGCATCGAGGCTGCCCGCGGGCAAGGCGATCCCGGCACGCCGCAGCACATCGTCCTTGCCGAGGTGCCAGTCGGCGATCAGCAGGGCTCCGGCCCAGGGCAGGCACAGTGCGCGACCGGGTAACAGCAGCAACTCGCAGCCGCGCCAGTCCAGGCGCAGGCTGTGCGCCGGCGGCGCCCTCACCGCCACTGCGCCTCGACGCGTGCCGCCATCTCGCGCACCCGGGTTTCGAAGTCCTCGTGTCCTGCCTGGCCGCGCAGTTTTTCTGCCCAGAGTGGAAAGGCCAGCGGTGTCAGTGTCGGCGGGCAGTGCCATTCGATCGGCTGGGCGCACAGGCGCCCCAGCAGGGCTTCGAGCCGGGGCAGGTCGAGAATCTGCTCGCGGACCTCGCGCTCGGCCTGCTCGAGCAACACGTGGCCCGGCTCGTGTTCCCTGAGCACTTCAAAGAGCAGGCTGCTCGAGGCCTGCAGGTGCTTGAGGCTGCGCCGGCGGCCGGGTGCGCCGGCTGGGGTGAGCCCGGCGATCCGCGCGATCTCGCGGAATTGCCGGCGTGCCAGCTCGGCCAGGTTCAGGCTGGCCGCGATATCGGCAGCCAGCTCGCCCGGCGCCAGCAGTTCGCGCAGCGAGGCGGCATCGAGCGGGTAGCGGCGGTGACGGCCGACGATCAATCCATAGTCGTTGATCGCGAAGGTCCAGGTGCCGCCGAAACGCCGTGCCAGGCGCGTCGCCAGCACGGCCGCCAGACCTTCGTGCAGCGGCCTCCCGGCATAGGGGTGGATGACGAGGTGCTGGCCGTCGCGGGTGTGGATCGCCTCGGCCAGCAGGCGCCCCGGCAGCGGCAGGCCGGACAGGCGCCCCTGCTGCGCCAGCAGCGGGGCCAGGCGCGGCCACTCCGGCAGGTCCTGCGGTGTCTCCTCGGCCAGCAGCGAGCGCATCGCCCCGGCCAGTTCGCTCGACAGCGGCATGCGGCCGCCCATCCAGCGCGGCGTCTCCTGTGCGGTTCCGCTGCTGCGCCGGACCTGGGCGACCATCTCGCGCACGCGCACCAGCTCCAGCGTGCGCCCGGCGAAGCGGAAGCGATCGCCCGGCTTCAGGCGGGCGATGAAGCGCTCCTCCACATGTCCCAGCGGCGCGCCCTTGAGGTAGCGCACGGCCACCTGGCCGTCGGCAACGATGGTGCCGATCGACCAGCGGTGGCGCTCGGCGGTGCGCCGGTCGTGGGCCTCGTGGAGACCTTCGCGCAGCGCCAGGCGCTGGTAGTCCGGGTAGCGGGCGAGTGCGGCGCCACCGTGGCGCAGCAGTTCGATGACGCGATCGAAGCTCGCCTCGTCGAGCGCCGCGTAGGCATGCGTGGAGCGCAGCTCGGCAAGCACGTCCTCGCGTCGCCAGCCGCCGCCGGCCGCGAGGGTCATCAGGTGCTGGGCCAGGACGTCCAGGCAGCCGCGCAGTGGTGGCCGGACCTCGATCGCGCCCGTGGCCAGCGCGCGCCGCGCAGCGGCGATCTCCAGCAGTTCGAGCGCATGGGTCGGCACCAGCACGATCTCGGGACGGGCGCCCGGCCGGTGGCGGCTGCGACCGGCCCGTTGCAGCAGCCGCGCGACGCCTTTCGGTGAGCCGATCTGCACGACGCGATCGACCGCCGGGAAGTCGACGCCAAGATCCAGCGAGGCGGTCGCCACCACGCAGCGCAGCGATCCCTGGCGCAGGCCATCCTCGACCGCATGGCGCACCTGGCGATCGAGCGAACCGTGGTGCAGTGCCAGGCTCTGCTCCGGGTACGGCCACACGGCCGCCAGCGCCTCGTGCCAGAGTTCCGCCTGCGCCCGGGTGTTGGTGAAGACCAGGCTGCTGCCGCTGCCGGCCAGCTCGGCGAGCACGCCGGGCAGGGCACGCAGGCCCAGGTGCCCGGCCCAGGGCAGCCGTCCGACCGGGCCAGGATCGATGGTGCGGACGATGATGGGCGCGGCTGCCGGGCCTTCGACGAGGAGGCCATCGCCTTCCGGTCGCAGCACGGCCATGGCTTGTGCGAGGTTGCCCAGCGTTGCCGAGATCCCCCAGCACTTCAGTGCCGGCCGCCAGCGTTTGAGCCGCGCCAGACACAGTTCGAGTTGCACGCCACGGCGGCTGCCGAGCAGTTCGTGCCACTCGTCGACGACGACGGCATCGAGCGCGGCGAAGCGCTCGGCCGATTCCGGATAGGACAACAGCAGCGAGAGGCTTTCCGGCGTCGTCACCAGCGCCCAGGGCGGGCGCTCGCGCAGGCGGCGACGCTCGGACGCGCTGCTGTCGGCGGTACGGCGCTCGACGCTGAACCCCAGGCCGAGTTCTGTGAGCGGGGCCCGCAGTTGCGCGAGTGTGTCGGCGGCCAGCGCCCGCAGCGGGGTGATCCACAGAACGCGCAAGCCGGCCTGGCCAGCCTTCGATGCCAGCGCGTCGAGCAGTGCACCACCCCACAAAGCCAGGGTCTTGCCACTACCCGTGGGCGCATGCAGCAAGCCGCTGCGCCCCGCGCGCCAGGCCGACCACAGTTGCCGCTGGAAGGGCGCGGGCGACCAGCCGCGGCGGGCAAAAAAGGCCTCCAGCGCAGCAAGCGCAGGGTCGTCGGTGGGCGAGGCTTCGGGCAGGACGGCCATGCCCGCAGTCTTGCCGGCTTGCAGTGAGCGCCGTGTCGGGATGGGCCACCCCGGGCCCGGTAGCGTGGGTTGCGCCGCAGGCGCTACCCGCGTGGGCTCGCGGCAAGCACCCGCGTAACCCGCCTAAGGCGGTCAACGCGGGCTACGGGCTGCGCGGGCCGAACAGGGCCGTGCCGACGCGCACCAGCGTAGCGCCCTCGGCGATGGCCAGTTCGAAGTCCTCGCTCATCCCCATCGACAAGGTGTCGATGTCCGGGTACGTGCGTGACACGTCCTCGAACAGCCGGCGCATGCGCGCAAACGCCGCGCGGCGGCGGCTCATGTCCGGATCCGGTGCCGGGATCGCCATCAGGCCGCGCAGCTTCAGGTGCGGCTCGGTCGCGATCAGTGCGGCGAGCGCGGCGATGGCCTCGGGCGCCACACCCGACTTGCTGGCCTCGTCATCGACGTTGACCTGGATCAGCACATTCAAGGGAGGTCGGTCGGCTGGGCGGAACTTCGCCAGCAAGGGCACCAGCTTCGCCCGATCGACGGTTTCGACCCAGTCGAAATGCTCGGCCACCTCGCGGCACTTGTTCGATTGCAGCGGTCCGATCAGGTGCCAGTCGATCCCGATGGCGTCCAGCTCGCGCATCTTGGCCAGCGCTTCCTGCACGTAGTTCTCGCCGAAGCGGCGCTGGCCAAGGGCGGCCAGCGCGGCGATGTCGGCGGCCGGCCGAGTCTTGCCGACGGCCACCAGCCCAACCGGCCGTCCCCCGGCAGTGCGGGCGATGCGCTGGCGGATCTCCTGAAAGCGCTCGGCGAGTGTGCTCATCACGACCATTCCTCTGGCAAGGACGCCAGTCTATCGGCGCACCGGCCGTGGCTATACTCGGTCACGCATTGTCGCCGGGGGATCGCCATGGATATCGCCGAGCTGTTGGCTTTCAGCGTGAAGAACAAGGCCTCGGACCTGCACCTGTCCGCCGGCCTCCCGCCGATGATCCGCGTCGACGGCGACGTCCGCCGCATCAACATCCCGGCACTCGACCACAAGGCCGTGCACTCGCTGGTCTACGACATCATGTCGGACAAGCAGCGCCGCGACTACGAGGAATACCTCGAGGTCGACTTCTCCTTCGAGATCCCGGGCCTGGCGCGCTTTCGCGTCAATGCCTTCAACCAGAACCGCGGCGCCGCGGCGGTGTTCCGGACGATTCCCTCCGAGATCCTGACGCTCGAGGATCTCGGCGCGCCGAAGGTCTTCAAGGAGCTGATCGACGTCCCGCAGGGCCTGATCCTGGTGACCGGCCCGACCGGTTCGGGCAAGTCGACCACGCTGGCGGCGATGCTCGACCACATCAACAAGAACGAGTACGCGCACCTGTTGTCGGTCGAGGATCCGATCGAGTTCGTGCACACCTCGAACAAGTGCCTGGTCAACCAGCGCGAGGTCCACCGTGACACCCACGGCTTCAACGAGGCGCTGCGCTCGGCATTGCGCGAGGACCCCGACTACATCCTGGTCGGCGAGTTGCGCGACCTCGAGACCATCCGCCTGGCGCTGACCGCCGC
>JANJUH010000250.1 GCA_024710675.1 Lysobacterales bacterium | reverse complement strand
AGCGCTGGCGCTCCTGGTAGAAGTTGGGCTCCGCCCAGAGCAGGCGCGCATCACCTTGCAATGCGGCGGCCAGCGCCAGCACCGGCTCGCCGGCACCGGCGGCGACACGGACGAGGTAGGCGTCGGACGCCGGAGCCTGCTCGTAGCGCGCGAAGCGGGCATCGGCGAAGAAGTCCTCCGGCCGCACGCCGGGCTTCAGCCGCACCAGCAGCTCGTCGGTCGCGACCGCATAGGACCCGAGCCGCGCGTTGACGAACACCGGCACCGAGAAGCGCACGCGCGGATCGCGTTCCAGCCGCGCGAGCGCAGCGCCGAGGGTGGCGTAGGAGTTCTGCGGATTGACGTTGTTCCCCGACAGCGCCGGGTTGGCGAGCATCTTCAGGCCGTTGCCGAAATCACGGATCTCGCCGAAGCCGGCCAGCGGGCCGGCCGGTGCGATCAGCTCGGCGAGCGCTGCAGGGGCAGTGGCCTGCGGAGGTAACTGGACCACCAGTTGGTCAGCTCGGCGGTAAAGCTCGATGCGTTCGCCGCCGACATGGTAGTAGTCGACGAGCGTCACATTGGTCTGCCCGCGATGGACCGTTGGCGCGGGCGCCGGTGGCTGCGGGTTGTAGGTCTGCTGGGCCAGCGCCAGCGTGGGCGCGAGGATCGAAACGAGCAGCGCCAGCAGCAGCGCGCGGCCCAGGCGAACGGACGACGATCGAGCAGACGACATGCGGAGCAACTCCCCGGTGCGGTGGAATCCCGAATTCCTCGCTGAACCGGTTCGATGCCCCCACCACCGGACCCGCGCCGATGGCACATGCCACATCGGACGCACAAGGTAACAAAGTCTCATTTCAGCCGCCAGCGAGCCGGCGGCGCCTGGCCCTCCCGCATCTCCGCCGGTGCGGTTCGCTGCGCTCACCACACCCTACGCGCCCACGGGCAGCCTCGCCGCGATCTGTAGGGTGCCGGTGAAAGCAGTGAACCGCACCAGACAGGCCCCTCCTGCTCGCCGTGGCAAGGCCTTCCGGAGCAGCTGTCAGGCGCGACTCGTTCGGATCTCCCTTCGCCGCCACAACAGGTAGGCCGCCGGCATCACCAGCATCGACAGGATCGGCGCGCTGATCATGCCGCCCAGCATCGGCGCGGCGATGCGCTGCATGGCTTCGGCACCAGGCGCCTGGCCGATCATCACCGGCGCGAGGCCGGCGAGCACGGTGATCACGGTCATCGCCTTCGGTCGCACGCGCAGCGCCGCGCCCTCCTCGATGGCCGATTTCAGCGCGGTCTCGTCGACCAGCCAACCCTCGCTGCGCCAGCGCGCCACGGCCTGGTCGAGGTAGACCAACATCACGACGCCGAACTCGGCGGCCAGCCCCGCGAGCGCGATGAAGCCGACCGCGCTCGCCACCGACACGTTGTGGTCCAGCCCCCACAGCAGCCAGACGCCGCCGACCAGCGCGAAGGGCAGGCTGGCGAGGACAAGGCCGACCTCGGCCAGGCGCGGGAACACGCCCAGCAGCAGCACGACAATCAAGGCAAGGGTGACCGGCACCAGCAGCGACAGGCGTTCGGTCGCGCGCTCGAGGTACTCGTACTGGCCGGCCCAGGCCAGCGAGTAGCCGGGTGGCAGTTCGAGTGCGGCATCGACCTTGTCGCGTGCCTCGGCGACGAAGCCACCGAGGTCGCGGCCACGCACCTCGATGTAGACGAAGCCCGCCGGGCGCGCCTGTTCCGTGCGGATCATCGCCGGCCCGTCGACAACCTCCACGGCCGCGACCTGTCCCAGCGTGATCGTGCGCCCGTCCATGCGCACGATCGGCAGTGCGCGCAGATCGGCCAGCGAATCGCGCAACTCGCGTGGCAGGCGAACGGCGATCGGGAAGCGCGCGCGGCCATCCACCACTTCGCCGACCGCCATGCCGCCCACCGCCTGCGCGATCCACATCCGCACCTCACCCGGCGTGATGCCGGCCTGCGCGGCCTTCAGCGCATCGACGCGCACATCGATGTAACGCCCGCCCTGCACGCGTTCGGCGAAGACGCTGGCCACCCCGTCGATCTCGTCGATCAGCCCGGAGGCCTGCTCGCCGAGGCGCTCGATCGTCGCCAGGTCCGGTCCGCTGATCTTCAGCGCCACCGGGCTCTTGACGCCCGTGGCGAGCATGTCGATGCGGTTGCGGATCGGCTGCACCCAGACGTTGCGCAGTCCGGGGACCTGCAGCGCCGCGTCGAGTTCCGCGACCAGCGCATCGACCGTCAGCCCCGGTCGCCACTCGGACGGTGGCTTCAACTGGATCACGGTCTCGAACATCTCGAGCGGCGCAGGGTCGGTCGCGGTCTCGGCACGCCCGGCCTTGCCATGCACGCGCGCAACCTCGGGGAAGCTCCTGATGACGCGGTCGGTGTACTGCAGCAGCTCGGCGGCTTTCTGCGGCGACAGGCCCGGCAGCGCCGAGGGCATGTAGAGCAGGTCGCCCTCGTCTAGCGGCGGCAGGAACTCGGTACCGAGGCGACTGGCCGGCCACAGCGTCGCCACCAGCACCAGCAAGGCGGCGAAGAGCGTGGTCTTCGGCCACGCCAGCACGCCGCGCAGCAAGGGCAGGTAAGCAGCGATCAGCCAGCGATTGAGCGGATTGTCCTGTTCGGCGCGCACGCCGCTACGGGTGAACAGCAGGCACAGCACCGGGATCAGTGTCACCGACAGCAGCGCCGCCGACGCCATGGCGAATGTCTTGGTCCACGCCAGCGGCTGGAACAGCCGGCCCTCCTGGGCCTCCAGCGCGAACACCGGCAGGAAGCTGACGGTGACCACCAGCAGCGAGAAGAACAGCGCGGGGCCGACCTCGACGCAGGCTGAGGCGACCAGTTTCGCGTGCTCGCCGGCATCCGGGTCGCGGCCATGGCGGTGGCGATGGGCCTCGATGTGCTTGTGCACGTTCTCCACCGTCACCACCGAGGCATCGACCATCGTGCCGATCGCGATCGCAATGCCGCCCAGCGACATCAGGTTGGCCGGAATGCCGAGCGCATACATCGCGATGAAGGCGGCGCCGACACCCAGCGGCAGGCAGACGATCGCGACCAGGGCTGACCGGAGGTGCATCAGGAACAGCGCGCATACCAGCGCCACCATCAGGAACTCTTCGGCGAGCTTCTCCGCCATGTGGCGGATGGCTTTTTCGATCAGCGTCGAGCGGTCGTAGGTGGTGACGATCTCGACCCCTTCAGGCAAGCCGCGCTTCAGCTCATCAAGGCGCTGTTCGACCGCCTCGATGACTGCCAGCGCGTTCTCGCCGGTGCGCATCACGACGATGCCACCGGCGACCTCGCCCTCGCCGTCGAGTTCGCCGATGCCGCGCCGCATGGCTGGCTGCCAGCTCACGTTGGCGACATCACCCAGCGTCACCGGCGCGCCATCGTCGCTGATCCGCACCGGCAGTTCGGCGAGTTCTGCAGGCGTGCGACGCCAGCCGAGTTCGCGCACCATCACCTCGGTCTCGCCGAGTTCGATCGCCGCGCCGCCGCTGGCACCGTTGTCGCGCGTGATCGCTGCGGTGATCTGATCGAGGCCGATGCCTAGCGTGCGCATGCGCTCGGGCCTGAGCTCGACCGTGAGCTGGCGCACCATGCCGCCCAGGCTGGCGACCTCGGCGACCCCGGGCACGCTCTTCAACTCCAGGCCCAGGTAGTAGTCCTGAAGCTCACGGAGTTGCCCGAGATCGGTCTTCCCGCCGCGATCGACCAGCGCGTACTGGTAGACCCAGCCGACGCCGGTCGCATCCGGACCCAGCGTCAGCCGCGCCGTCGGCGGCAGCCGGCCCTCCAGCCCCGAGAGCGCCTCCAGCACCCGCGAGCGCGCCCAGTAGAGATCGGTGCCGTCGGCAAAGATCACGTAGACGAAGGCATCGCCGAACAGCGAGTAACCACGCACGATCTTCGCCTTCGGCAGGCCGAGCAAGGTGGTCGTCAGCGGATAGGTGAGCTGGTCCTCGACCACCTGCGGCGTCTGCCCGGGCCAGCTCGCGCGCACGATCACCTGCACGTCCGAGAGGTCGGGGATCGCATCGACCGGGGTGCGCCAGACGGTCACGGCGCTCCACGCCGCGAGTACCAGCGCCAGGATCGCGACCAGCGTGCGACGTTCCAGCGAAGCGCGGATCAGGGCTTCGATCATGTCAGTGCCCCGCGTGCGGATCGGCCGCCTCACCACCGGCGAAGGCGCGCCGCAGGTTGGCTTCCGAGTCGATCAGGAACTGCCCCGAGGCGACGACGCGCTGGCCTTCGCTCAAGCCGCGACGGATCGCGATCATGCCGTCCTGCTCGATGCCGAGCAGCACCGGCACGCTGCGGAAATGGGCGCCATCGTCCTCGGCGACGATCACCAGGTTGCGTTCGCCGGTGCGGATCACGGCTTCGGCGGGCACCGCCAGCACGCGCCGCGGTGCGCTGGCGAGTTGCACCTCACCGAGCATGCCGGGCTTGAGCCGCCCCTCCGGGTTGGCGACCTCGAGCCGCCACGGCAACACGCGGCGCTCGCCTTCAAGTGCCGGCAGCGGCTCCAGCGCGCGCGCCGTGACCTCCTCGCCCGGCAGCGCCGCCAGATCCAGCTCGAGCACCTGTCCAGGCTCGGGCTGGGCCTCGCCCTCGCGGAACTCGGCAATCGCCCACAGCACCGCGGTGCCGCGCACGCGCGCCACCGGCATGCCGGCCGAGACCATCGCGCCCTCGGAGACGCCCAGTTCCTCGACGACGCCATCGCGGCTCGCGCGCACGATGAACTCGCCCGGCCGCTCGCCCAGGCGCGCGGGATCGACGCCGAGCCGGCGCAAGCGCTCGGCAGCGGCCTCGGCCAGCTCCTGGCGACCGAGTTTCCGCAGCAGCTTCCACTCGTCGGCAGCCTGCGCGATGCGTTCGCTCCAGACCGTTGCCAGCGGCTGGCCGCGGCGCACGATGGTGCCGGCGGCGCGCACATGCAGGCGCGTGACGTAGCCCTCGACACGGGTCTGCTCGGCGACCAGCTCGCGCTCGTCATAGGCCAGTTTCAAGGGCGCGCGGCTGCTCTCCTCGAGCGTCTGCAAGCGCGCCTCGACCAGGCGCATGCCGAGCTGCTGCTGCAGGCCGGGATCGACATGCACCGAGCTGGCGGCAGCGGCCGAAGCATCGGCGCGCACCAGGGGCATGCCGCAGATCGGGCAGGATCCTGGGCCGTCCTGGCGCACTTCCGGGTGCATCGGACAGGTCCACACTTCGGCCGCCGGCTGGCTTTCCGAGGCCTCACCGTGGCCATGGCCGGCATGCGGATCGGTGGGCGCCGGGGCGGCGCCGCGGGACATCCACCAGCCGGCCCCGAAAGCCGCGGCGATGACCAGGGGATAAGCGATACGAGGGTTCATTGCGGCCACTCCGGCAGCAGGTAATGGAGATCCACCAGGGCCAGCAGGGCCTCGCCGTGCAGGCGCAGGGCCTCGCGGTGATGGACGTAATGCATGCGCTCGGCCGTGAGCGCCTCGCCGAGGCTGGCCATGCCGGCGGCATAGCGGCTGCGCACCAGCGCGGCGTGATCGGCGGCGGCTTTCAGCAGGACCTGCTCGATGCGCCGCTGGGCCGCCATCGCCGCGGCGGCTTTTGCCTTGGCACTGCGGGCCAGTTGCCGCAGCTCCCGTTGTTTTGCCAGCGAGCGAGCAGCAGCGGCATCGGCACGGGCATGCGCGGCGCGCTCCCGGGCGTCCTGGCGGTCGCGGGCAAAAGCATCGAAGCGTACGCCGACTTCGAGCCCCAGCATGTCGTCGCGCCCGGCGCTGCGCGCGCCGTAGCGGGCCGCGAAGCGCCATTCCGGGCCGCCCTGCGCCTGCGCCATGCCGGCCTCGGCTTCGGCCTGCAGGCGCATCGCCTCGGCCATGCGCAGCTCGGGATGACGTTGCAGTACGGCATCCAGCGCCGTCACCTCGGGCAGGGTCCAGTCGGGCGCACCCTCGGCCAGCGCGATCGGCATTCCGAGTTCGGCGGCGAACCATTCCTCGACACCGGCCCGCTCGCCGTCCATGGCCTCGGCCATCGCCTCGACTTCGGCGCGCTCGACCTCGAGCATCAGCACCTCTTCGCCGCCGCCGGATTCGGCCCGCGCCATCGCCGTGGCGGCACCGAGGGCATCGTCGAGTGCGGCGATCTCCTCGCGCAGCAAGCGCGCGGTGGCGCCAGCGCGCCAACCCTCCACCCACATCCGGCCGGCCTCGCGGGCGCGCATGCGGCGTGCCGCCTCGGCCTCGGCACGGGACACATCGCCCATCGCCAGCGCGGCGTCGCGGCCTGCGTCGCGCATGCGCCGGTTCGGCCACATCTGCTCGATGCCCACCATCCGCATGGTCATCATGTCCATGCCGAAGCGGCCGGCATCTGGCCCGTCGATCGGCAGGTTCTCGATGCCGGCCATCCACATCGGTGCCGGCAGGCGGGCAGAAAAGTCGGCGTCAGCGGCGGCCGCCGCGGCCTCGTGCTCGGCGGCCAGCGCCGTGGGCTCGCGCTCCGCCGCAAGGCGGATCGCCGCATCGAGCGTCAGCGGCTCGGGCGACGCGCCGGCGGCGAGCGCGCCGGCCAGCAACAGGGTGGTCCACATGGTGATCGATCCCATCGGGTACGGGGCCGCGACGCATGGGCGCGCAGCCAAGGCCGGCTGCGGCCGGCACCGTTCACGGAACGCGGGAGATCAGGCGATCGGAGGGGGGAGCGGCGGGATGCGGAGCGTCGCCAACAGCATCGGCTCGGCCAGCTCCGGCAACGGCAGCGGCAAGGTGGCGCGAGAGAGGATCACGGTATCGGGCAGATGCACCGGAGCCCGGCAGGGACAGCAGTCGTCCTCGCAACCGGAATGATCATCCGCGGGCGCCTGGTGATCGTCGGCATCGCCGTGACAGGGCGGTGCCTCCGGCATCTGCCCGCTCGCCTGCGCCGGATCCGGGCAACACGAGGCCCTCAGCGGTGCGGGCAGCACCAGCATCAGCAGCGCGAGCAGGATCAGCAGGCGGGCAAGGATGGGCATGTGCGCAGGGTACTGCGACGAGTGTGATGGGGCAACAGGGAGCGGTGGGGTGGTGGTGAAAAGGCGGGGCAAGGGGCAGGCGGCAGGGGACACGGTTCAAGGTGAGGCCGGACCTCGCCGCTCATCCCCCAGCCTGGACGCCCGCCTCCGCCGCCGCCAGCCCCAGCGCCGCCACCGTCGGCACCATGCGCCCGGCCTCGACCGCCTGCGTGCTCGAGGCATTGCCCTGCAGCGCGCGCTTGGCCACGCCCTGGGCGATGGCCGCGAGGC
>JANJUH010000347.1 GCA_024710675.1 Lysobacterales bacterium | reverse complement strand
AGGAATCCCGGCGCACCGCGACCTCCCCGCGCAGGCCGATCCGTTCCTCGTAGCCCAGTCCATCCGAGACCAGCGCCGGGGTCTGCTCGACGAAGCGCAATCCGGCTGGCGCACGCTCATTCAATCCGGCCAGCCACTCGTCCCACGGCAGGGCCAGCCACTCGGCATGTTCGGTGAATTGGGCGAAGGGCGGGTCGATCACGGTCGGCAAGGCGTTCAAGCTGCTCGCCTTATACTCCGCGGCCCGTTTCGTGTAGCCCAGCGCATGCCCAGAGTCGCCACGCCCAAAGCCGCCACCAACCCCAAGGTGGGTTTCGTCAGCCTCGGCTGCCCCAAGGCGCTGGTCGATTCCGAACGCATCCTCACGCAACTGCGCGCCGAGGGCTACGCGATCGTGCCGAGCTATGACGCGGCGGACCTGGTCGTGGTCAACACCTGCGGCTTCATCGATGCGGCCGTCGATGAGTCGCTGGAAGCAATCGGTGAGGCCATGGCCGAGAACGGCAAGGTCATCGTCACCGGCTGCCTGGGCGCACGCTCCGGGCTGATTCGCGAGCGCTTCCCGGACGTGCTGTCGATCTCCGGGCCGCAGGACTACGAGTCGGTGATGCGCGCGGTGCATCAGCAACTGCCGCCCGAGCACGATCCCTTCCTCGACCTGGTGCCGCCGCAGGGCATCAAGCTGACGCCGCGCCACTACGCGTACCTGAAGATCTCCGAAGGCTGCAACCACCGCTGCAGCTTCTGCATCATCCCCTCGCTGCGCGGCGACCTGGTCAGCCGGCCGATCGACGAGGTGCTGGTGGAGGCCGAGAAGCTGGTCAAGGCGGGCGTGCGCGAGATCCTGGTGGTCTCGCAGGACACCAGTGCCTACGGGGTCGACCTCAAGTACGCACCGCGCAACTGGCGCGGCGAGGAACGCCAGACCCGCTTCCTCGATCTCGCCAAGGCGCTCGGCGAGCTTGGCGTCTGGGTGCGCATGCACTACGTCTACCCTTATCCGCACGTCGACGCGGTGATCCCGCTGATGGCGGAAGGAAAGCTGCTGCCCTATCTCGACATTCCCTTCCAGCACTCCAATCCGCGCGTGCTGAAGCTGATGAAGCGCCCGGCCAGCGGCGAGCGCAACATCGAGCGCATCCGCGCCTGGCGGGCGATGTGCCCCGAACTGACGATCCGCAGCACCTTCATCGTCGGCTTTCCCGGCGAGACCGAGGCCGAGTTCGAGGAGCTGCTGGATTTCCTCGACGAGGCCCAGCTCGACCGCGTCGGCGCCTTCGCCTATTCGCCAGTCGGCGGCGCCAGCGCCAACGCCCTGCCCGACCCGGTGCCCGAAGAGGTCAAGCAGGAACGCCTCGCCCGCTTCATGGACAAGCAGGCGGCGATCAGCGCCGCGCGCCTCGAGTCGCGCATCGGCGGCGTGGAGAAGGTGCTGGTCGACGAGGTCGGCCCCAGCGTCGCGATCGCACGCAGCCGCTCCGATGCGCCGGAGATCGACGGCCGCGTGCATGTGAAGCTCGCCAAGGGCCGCCGCAAGGCCGCCATCGGCACGCCCGAGCGCCCGCTGCCCAAGCCCGGCGAGTTCATCGAGGTACGCATCATCGGCGCCGACGAGCACGACCTGCACGCCGAATGGATCCAGCCCGCGTAGCCCGCGGTGGCGGCCGCAGGCCGGCTCCGCGGGGCGAGCTGAGAAGCGTGGTCCGCAAAGGACGCAAAGGGAGAGCCGTGCAGGGGCCTGGTCATGGCCCGGACGGCACGTCCGCCGGAAGCCACCTCGAGCGACTGCTCTTCTTTGCGTCCTTTGCGTCCTTGGCGGACAAGAAGCTCCTGACCCGGAACCACATCGCCCCATGACCACCCCCGCCCACCGCAACGGCGCGATCGATGTGCTGCGCGGGCTGTCGATCCTGCTGGTGATCGTGCATCACCTTGCGCTGCCCTTCCGGCTGCCACTGGGACCCAGCGAACTCGGCCCGCTGCTCGGCCGGCGGCTGGTCAACGCGCTCAGCTACAACGGCTACGCGGCGGTCTACGTCTTCTTCGTGATCTCCGGCTTCCTGATCGCGAGCCGCGTGATCACCCGTTACGGCCAGCTCGGCGCGATCGATGCACGCCGCTTCTACGCGCAGCGCGCGGCGCGGATCCTGCCGCTGCTGCTGGCGCTGCTCCTCGTGCTTTCGATGCTGCACCTGGCCGGCGTACCGGGTTTCGTCATCGACAAGCCCGGACAGTCACTTGGCGGCGCGCTGTTCTCGGCGCTTGGACTGCACCTCAACTGGTACGAGGGCCGGACCGGCTGGTTGCCGGGCAACTGGGATGTGCTGTGGTCCTTGTCGATCGAGGAGGTCTTCTACCTCGCCTTCCCGCTCGCCTGCCTGTGGCTGCCCAGGCCCTTGCTGTTGCTGGCGCTGGCGGCGCTGGTCGCCTCGCTGCCGTGGACGCGCGGGGCACTCGACGGCATGGCGATCTGGCAGGAGAAAGCCTACCTGCCGGCCTTCTCGGCGATCGCGCTCGGTGTGCTGGCTGCCGAGCTGCGCCACGCCGTGCGGCCCTCGGGCGCCTTCGCGCGCTGCCTGATCGCGCTCGGCGCAGCCACGCTGGCGAGCGCGATGCTGTGCGCGCCCGAACTCTGGCGCGCAACCGGCCACGCCAGCCTGCTGGTGATCGCCACGGCAGCGGCGGCGATCCTGCTCGGGGCTGCGTGGAGCGAGGCCGGGGCGCCACGCGGCCTGGGCTGGCTGGCACGCATGGGCCGGCTCAGCTACGAGTTGTACCTGACCCACATGTTCGTCGTCCTCGCCACCGTAGCGCTCTGGCGCCGGTGGCTCGGCCCGGATCACGGGCTCAATCCGCTTGCATATCCGTTGGCAATCATGGGCTGCGTACTGCTCGCAGTCGCCATCGAG
>JANJUH010000192.1 GCA_024710675.1 Lysobacterales bacterium | reverse complement strand
AGACCACGAACAGGGCACCGAGGCCGTCGAGGGCGATGGCGGGAATCAGCAGTTGGCGATTCATGGCGTGCTCCCTGGCGTCCGAGCGCTGACTCTGGCGCCATTGCCGCGTGCCCGCATGTCGGCCAGTGCTTCACCTCGCCGCCACGATGGGGCAGTCTTCGCCCCATTCGACCCCGGGAGCGTGCGATGGCGGTTCTGAACAATGTGCTGGAGCTGATCGGCAACACGCCGATCGTGCGCTGCCAGAAGATGGACACCGGCGCCTGCGAGCTCTATTTCAAGATGGAGTCGATGAACCCGGGCGGTTCGATCAAGGACCGCATCGGCTTGTCGATGATCGAGGATGCCGAGCGTCGTGGGGTGCTGCAGCCGGGTGCGACGATCGTCGAGGGCACCGCCGGTAACACCGGCCTCGCGCTGGCCCTGGTCGCGCAGCAGAAGGGCTACCGGCTGATCCTCGTCGTGCCGGACAAGATGAGCCGCGAGAAGATCTTCAACCTGCGCGCGATGGGCGCCGAGGTGCGGCTGACCCGTTCGGACGTCACCAAGGGCCATCCCGAGTACTACCAGGACATGGCGAAGCGCATCGCCGAGGAGACGCCGGGCGCCTTCTACATCAACCAGTTCGGCAACGAGTCGAACCCTTATGCGCACGAGTTCGGCACCGGCCCCGAGATCTGGCAGCAGATGCAGCACGACATGGACGCGATGGTGTTCGGCGTCGGCTCGGGCGGCACGCTGACCGGGCTGTCGCGCTTTTTCTCGCGCGCCGCGCCGCATGTGGAGCTGGTGCTGGCCGATCCGGTCGGCTCGGTGCTGACCAGGTACGTCAACGAAAAGGTGCTCGATGCTTCCGGCGGGAGCTGGACGGTGGAGGGCATCGGCGGCGACTACCTGACCGCGATCAGCAACTTCGAGCACGTCCGCAAGGCTTATGCGATCCCCGATCGCGAGAGCTTCGAGGTCGCGCGCGAACTGTTGCGCCTCGAAGGCATCCTCGGCGGCAGTTCCACCGGCACCGTGATCGCGGCTGCGCTGCGCTACTGCCGTGAACAGACGACGAAGAAGAAGGTCGTCGCCTTCGTCTGCGACACCGGCAACAAGTACCTGTCGAAGATGTACAACGACTACTGGATGCGCGACAACGGCTACCTCGAGCGCGCATCGACCGGCGACTTGCGTGATCTGATCTCACGCCCTTACGCCGACCGCGACACCGTGGTCGTGCGCCCCGGCGACACGCTGACGGTGGCCTACCAGCGCATGAAGCTCTACGACGTCTCGCAGCTGCCGGTGATGGACGGCGAGCAGATCGTGGGCATCGTCGATGAGTCAGACGTGTTGATGAAGGTCTACGGCAATCCCTGCCAGTTCCAGTGCACGGTGTCCGAGGCCATGATCACCAAGCTCGACCTCGTCGACCTGCGCGCGGACATGCAGGAGCTGCTGCCGGTGTTCGAGCGCGGGCATGTGGCGATCGTCGTCGACGGCGAGCGCTTCGTCGGCCTGATCACGCGGATGGATCTGCTGAACTACCTCAGGCGGCGCGGGTCGGCCTAAGGACGAGGGCACGGGTACACGAGGGCACGCGAGATCGCGTGCTCTGCATCGCTTTGTCGCCTTCGGTGTCTCGAGCCTGTGGGATAGCGGCTGAGTGAGAAACTGGGCGCTGCAGCCCGCCCGAGCGCTGCGAGTCGCTGGCGAAGGGCAGCTGATTCGAGCGGCAGCTTTTCCCCTTGGCTACACGGCTTCGACGCTGCCAGGCTCTTTCGTGCCCTCGTGCCCTCGTGCCCTCGTGCCATCAATCCACCACCTTGCGCTCCACGCCCGCCGCCGCCAGCTCGGCCAAGTAACGCTCCCAGTGCTCGTCCTGGCGCTGGCCGAGGTCGTAGAGGTAGGTCCACGAATAGATGCCGGTGCGATGACCGTCGTCGAATTCGAGCAGCACCGCGTACTGGCCGACCGGGTGGATCGCCGCGATGTTGACGGCCTCCTTGCCCACCTGCAGCACGCGCTGGCCGGGGCCGTGGCCCATGACTTCGGCGGACGGGCTGTAGACGCGCAAGAGCTCGCAGGGCAGGCGGAAGGCCTCGCCGGTGTCGAAGGCGATTTCGAGCACGCGCGATTTCTGGTGCAGGCGGATGTCGGTGGGGATGGGCATGGGAGAGGGCGGGGTCCAGGGGCGGTGCGCGTTCGGGAATCGATCGATGCAGCGAAACCGGTTCGGGGGCAAGGGGCGGGGGGCAGGGGATGGGGCGTGCGGCACGGCCTGAATTCTGCGCAGCGCTCAGCCCTTGCCCCCTGCCCCCTGCCCCCTTCTTTGCCCCGCCGCGTCAGCGGCGATACGGGAAGAGCTTGCGCTCGGCGTAGGCGAGCCCGTGGTCGATCGCCCAGGCGATCAGCGCGATCAGCCCGAGGATCAGGAAGATGTGCTCGGTCAGGCCGCGGCGCTGGCTGATGTTGAGCATCGCGCCCAGGCCGTGCGGCGCGTTGATCAGCTCGGCCAGCATGATGTAGCCGAAGGCCAGGCCAAACAGGCCACGCAGGCCGCGGAACATTTCCGGCAGCGCGGCCGGCACCAGCACCTTCATGACGATCTGCCGGTCGCTGGCGCCGAGCGTGCGGGCGGTGTCGACGTAGCGATCGGGCACCGCCAGCACCGAGGCGGCGGTGGTCGCGAACACGAAGGGCACCGCGGCGATGAAGATGAACATCACCTTCTGGCTTTCGCCGATGCCGAACCAGAGAATGGTCAGCGGGATCAGCGCGGCGACCGGCACATTGCTCATCGGGATCACGATCGGCCTCAGCAGGGCCTCCAGCACGCGCCAGGAGGCGGCCAGCACACCCAGCGGTATGCCGATGACCAGCGCCAGCCCGAAGCCGGCCAGGACGCGTGAGAGGGTCGCCAGGATGCTCTGTCCGAGGTTGCGCTCGAAGACCAGGTTCGGGATCGCGGCGAGCACTTCGCCCGGCGCCGGCAGGATGGCGGGCGAGATCGCACGTTCCTCGGCGGCGCCCAGCGTCAGCACGAACCAGAAGAACACGACCAGCACGAGGCTGGTGGCGGCGAGCAGGCGGCCGGTCGTTGCCGCCGGCGCCTCGCGCAGTTGCACGCTGAGCCAGTGTCTCATGGGGTGTCCTCGGCGCCTGGCAGATACGCAGAAGGCTAGCGCATGTGCCCCGGATAGCGGGCGCCGAGCACGCGTGGGCCACGGGCGCCGGTGACTTCGACCAGATTGCCGGGCAGGCCGGTCTCGTGCCGCCAGGCCAGCCAGGCGAAGAGCGCGGCCTCGACGAAATCGGGATCGAGGCCATGGGCGGCGCTGGACTCGAGCACGCAGGCGGCAGGCATCGCGACTTCCAGCGTGCGCGCCAGCCGGCGCATCAGTTCGGGATTGTGCACGCCGCCGCCGCAGGCGATCAGCCTCTGCGTGGCGGGTGCCTGGATTCGCAGCGCATCGACGATGCTGCGCACGCTGAACTCCAGCAGCGTGGACTGCACATCGGCGGCCGACAGCGGGCCGGTCGGATCGAGGCGTTCGGCCAGCCACTCGCTGTTGAAGTGCTCGCGGCCGGTGCTCTTCGGCGGCGGGCGCAGGAAATAGTCGTCGGCGAGCAGCCGCGCCAGCAATTCCGCATCGACGAGTCCCGAAGCGGCGAAGCAACCGCCCTCATCGCAGGCGGTGCCCAGGTGGCGTTCGGCCCACCCATCGAGCAGGCAATTGGCGGGCCCGGTGTCGAAGCCGCGGACCGGCTCGCCCGGCACCAGCAAGGTGAGGTTGGCGATGCCGCCCAGGTTCAGCACGGCGCGCGCTTCGCTGGCGTCGGCGAGCACATCGGCATGCAGGCCCGGCGCCAATGGTGCTCCCTGGCCTCCGGCGGCGACATCGGCGCGGCGAAAGTCGGCAATCGTCGTGATGCCGGAGATCTCGGCAATGCGCGAGGGATCACCGAGCTGAAGCGTGAAGGGTGGATCGAGCCACGGGCGGTGGCGAATCGTCTGACCGTGCGAGCCGATGGCCCGCACCGAACCGGCTTCCACGCCGGCCTCGCACAGCAAGCTCCGGGCAGCTTCTGCGAAGGCCTCGCCGACGGCAGCATCGAGCAAGCCGAATTCGTCGACGGCCAGCGTCTCGGCGTGGGCGGCGGCGAGCAGGCGGCAACGCAGTTCGGGCGGATAGGGCAGGGTGCGCGCGTGCAGGACTTTCAGGCGATCTCCGCAGCGCACCAGCGCGGCGTCGATGCCGTCGGCGCTGGTGCCGGAGATCAGGCCGATGTAGAGATCATCGGCCATGCGCTTCAGCGCTGTGCGACCTGTTCGGAGACCGTCGCCAGAGCGATCTGGTAGCCCGCGCGAGCCTTCTGGAAGGCAGCCAGCTCCGATCCGGACAGCGGATCACCCTTGGGCAGGTCCACCGACAGCGGGTCGCGGTGCACGCCGTTGACGCGGAATTCGTAGTGCAGGTGCGGGCCGGTGGCCAGCCCGGTCATGCCGACGTAGCCGATCACCTCGCCCTGCTGCACCTTGGTGCCACGCGCCATGCCCTTGCCGAAGCGCGACATGTGCGCGTACAGCGTGGTGATGGTCTTGCCGTGCTGGATCTCGATGGTCTTGCCCCAGCCGCTGCGATTGCCGACGAAGGTCACCGTGCCGCTGCCTGCCGCGCGAATCGGCGTGCCCGTCGGCGCAGCGTAGTCCACGCCCTTGTGGGCACGGACGCGACCCAGGATCGGGTGCTTGCGTGCGGTGGAGAAACGCGAGGAGATCCGCGAGAACTCCACTGGCGTGCGGATGAAGGCCTTGCGCAGGCTGCGACCATCGGCGGCGTAGTAATCGCTGCGACCGCCGGCGTCGACATGCCGGTAGGCCTCGTAGCGCTTGCCCTGGTTGACGAAGACCGCCGCGACGATGTCGCCGTCGCGCAGGCGCACGCCATCGCGGTAGACCGCCTCGTAGATCACCGAGAAGCTGTCGCCCTTGCGCAGGTCCTGGGCGAAGTCGATGTCGAAGTTGAAGACCTCGGCCAGCTTCATCACGGTGAGGTCGGAAAGGCCCGCGGCGTCGCCGGCACCGAACAGCGAGTGGGTGATCACCGCGCTGCCGTACTGCAGACGGCGTTCCAGCGGGCGGTCGATGATCCGCTCGTTGATCGCATCGCCGTCGACCTCGATCAGGATCCGCTGGGTCTCGCTGCGGTCGAACTGCAGCCCGGTGAGGACGCCGTCGCTCGGGATGCGGAAGGCGATCTGGTCGCCCGGATGGATCTGGGTGAGACCACGGACATGCTCGTTGGCTTCGAGCAGCTTGTGCATCAGCGTGGCCGACAGGCCGAGGCGCGAAAAGATGTTGCCGAGCGTCTCGTTGCGGCGCACCGTGACCACTTGCCAGCCGGCGTCGCTGTCGCCGGCGAGGTACAGGTCCGATTCGAGCGCGCTGACGCTTTCGTCGGCAGCGGAGGTCTCGGCGGGCGGCGGCAGGTCGAGTGGCAGCGTCAGTTGCGTGGCAACCGGGGCGGGCGCGTTGACGCTGGCGAAGCCAGGCAGGATCACCATTCCGACCAGCGCGATGGCGAGCGCGGTGCCGACGCCCAGGGTCGTCCTGCGATCGCGAACGCCAAAAGCGAAGAGCGCGACCAGGCGCTTGCGCAGCTTCTGTTGCATGCGTGCAACGGTTCCGAGATGGACGGGACGTTGCAGGTAATGCCGTCGAACCGCCTGCTGGCGGAACGGGGTGGAACGGGGTTCGTGCCAGTCGGATCGATACATCAGCAAGGCCGGCCGCAGCGGATAACGGCGCGGAGCCTATCCATTCGTGAGCCCTCGGTCAAAACTTAAATCGGTGTTAACGCAACAGTGTTGCGGGGAAGCAACATCACGGGACTCGGGACTCGGGACTCGGGACTCGGGACTCGGGACTCGGGAAGAGCATTTGGTCCGCAAAGGACGCAAAG
>JANJUH010000115.1 GCA_024710675.1 Lysobacterales bacterium | reverse complement strand
GATCAGGTCGACGTAGCGCTGGCGGTAGCGCGCCTCGGTGTCGGTCAGGCCATGCCATTTGTCCGGCAAGGGTCGCAGCGACTTGGTCAGCAGGCGCAAGGTCTCGGCGCGCACGCTCAGCTCGCCGGTCTTCGTGCGCATCAGCACGCCCTCGGCGCCGACGATGTCGCCGATGTCCCAGCTCTTGAAGGCCTCGTAGACCTCAGCCAGCGTGGACTGCTGCAGGAAGAGCTGGATCGCCCCGCTCTCGTCCTTGACGGCCACGAAGCTGGCCTTGCCCATGATGCGCTTGGCCATGATCCGGCCGGCGATCTTGACGCGCCGGCCCAGATGTTCGAGCGCTTCGTTCGACCACTGCTCGCGATCGGCGTACTCGGCTTGCAGCGGGCCGGCGTGGGCATCGATGCGCCAGTCGTTCGGGAAGGCAATGCCGCCTTCGCGCAGTGCCGCGAGCTTGGCTCTGCGCTCGGCGATGATGTGGTTCTCGTCAGCCGGCGTTGCCGGAATGGGCGTGGTCTCGGTCATGGGGACCTTCTCTGTGCTGGCGCCGCGCCGGCTGGGGGCAGGCGCGGCGTGTCTGTCGTGTGGACCGGTGGCGGCGGGCGCGCTCAGAGCCCTTGCTTCAGGCTGGCCTCGATGTAGTCGTCGAGATCGCCATCGAGCACGGTCTGGGTGTCGCGGCGTTCGACGCCGGTGCGCAGATCCTTGATGCGCGCGTCATCGAGCACGTAGCTGCGGATCTGGTGGCCCCAGCCGATGTCGCTCTTGCTGGCTTCGAGCCTGTCCTTTTCGGCATTGCGCTTCTGCATCTCGAGCTCGAACAGCTTCGCCTTCAGCATCTTCATCGCACGGTCGCGGTTGGCATGCTGGCTACGCTCGGTCTGGCACGCAACGACGATGCCGCTCGGGCCATGGGTCAGGCGCACCGCCGACTCGGTCTTGTTGACGTGCTGGCCACCGGCGCCCGAGGAGCGGTAGACGTCCATCTTGATGTCAGCCGGGTTGATCTCGATCTCGACTTCGTCGTCGACTTCCGGCGCGACGAAGACCGAGGCGAAGGAGGTATGGCGACGCTTGCTGGCGTCGAAGGGCGAGATGCGCACCAGCCGGTGCACGCCGATCTCGGTGCGCAGCCAGCCAAAGGCGTAGTCGCCCGCGACCCGCATCGTCGCGCTCTTGATGCCGGCGACGTCACCGGCGCTCACTTCCAGAAGCTCGGTCTCAAAGCCCTTGCGCTCGCACCAGCGCAGGTACATGCGCAGCAGCATCTCGGCCCAATCCTGCGCCTCGGTGCCGCCCGCGCCGGCCTGGATGTCGACGTAGGCCGGATGGCCATCCATCGGGTTGCTGAACATGCGCGCGAACTCGAGCTTGCCGACGCGCGCCTCGTAGGCCGCGGCATCACGCTCGAGCGCGGCCAGCGAGGCTTCGTCGTCCTCGGCCTCGATCAGCTCGAGCAGTTCGATGCCATCGGCCACGCCCTGTGTCAGCTCGGTGAGTTCCTTCACGGCAGCATCGAGCCGGGCGCGCTCGCGACCCAGTTCCTGGGCCTTGTCGGGCGTGTTCCAGATCGCCGGGTCTTCGAGCTCGCGGCTTACCTCGTCGAGGCGGTCCTTCTTGCCATCGTAGTCAAAGAAACCCCCTCAGCGCATCGACGCGCTGGCGCAGGTCCGCGAGCTTCGCGGAAAGCGCATTCGTTTCCATGGGATGCCATCCGGTCGAAAAAGACCCGCGATGGTAGCAGGGAGGCCGTGGGCGGGGCAGCCCAGGAAGATGAAGGGGCAGGGGTAAAGGGGCACGGGACCCAGCCAGCGCAGGGATCGGCGACGGGGCACCCCTGCCCCCTGCCCCCTCTGCCCCGGCTACACCGCCAACCCCATCCGCACGATCAGGTTCAACGACTCGACGCCCTGCCACTCCTCCACCGAGAGCTGGTACAGCAGCCGCAGCCGGCTCGGCGTATCCGCCAGCATCTCCTCGGGCGCGCCGAACCAGAGTGCCTTCTGCGGCGCGCTGCCGCGGCTGCGGACGGTCAGCTTGAGGTGCCTCTCCTTCAATACGCGGCGCTCCAGCACCTCGAACTCGCCATCGAACAAGGGCTCGGGGAAGGCCTGACCGTAAGGACCTGATGCGCCCAGCGTGCGCGCCAACTCGATGCCGAAATCGCCCGGCGCGAGCTCGCCGTCAGTCCAGACAAGGCGGGTCTTCTGCTCCTCCGCGAGCAGGTCCGTCGCGACCGCCTCGAAGGCCGCAGGAAGTGCATCCACCCGCTCCCCTGCCAGGCTCAATCCAGCCGCCGCCGCGTGTCCGCCATAACGGTTCATCAGGCCGGGCTGGCGACGATCGAGCTCGACCAACGCATCGCGCAGATGGAAGCCCGGAACCGAACGCGCCGAGCCGCGCCATTCAGACTGGCCTTCGACCGGCGCCAGCGCGATCGTCGGCCGGTTCAGCCGCTCGGCGAGGCGACCGGCAACGAGACCGACGACGCCCGGATGCCAGTCCGGATCAGCCACGACCACGCCATCCGGCAACGCCCCACCGCGACCGGCCAGCACGCGTTCGACGATCGCACGTGCCTGCTCTTCCATGCCGGCTTGCAGCGCACGCCGTTCGTGGTTCAGACCGGACAGCACGGCCGCCAGCTCGGCTGCCTCGTCCGCATCGTCGCTGAGCAGGCAGCGGATGCCGAGGGTCATGTCGTCGAGGCGCCCCGCCGCGTTGATCCGCGGCCCGAGCTGGAAACCGAGGTCGCGCGCATCCATCCGCGCCGGATCACGCCCCGCGCTACGGATCAACGCGGCCACGCCGGCACTCATCCGCCCGGCGCGGATGCGCCGCAAGCCCTCGGCGACGAGAATGCGGTTGCCACGATCGAGCGGCACCAGGTCGGCAACCGTCCCGGCCGCAACCAGATCTCGCAGCCGGGCTCGCGGTGGGCGCTCCCGCAGCACGCCGTGCGCCACCCGGGCGCTGCGCCGCCCCGCCAGCAGGTGGAACATCACGCCGACGCCGGACAGCGCCGCCAGCGGATGGTGCGGGACGAGGTTCGGGTTGACGATCGCCAACGCCGACGGCAGCACCTCACCCGGCAGGTGATGGTCGGTGACCAGCACATCGACGCCCGCGGCGACCGCACGCTCGACGCCGGCGACGCTGGAGGTACCCTGGTCGACGGTGACGATCAGCGCCGGCCGCCGGGCCAGCAGTTCCTCGACGAGGCCCACCGACAGCCCATAACCGTGCCGCATCCGGTCCGGCACCGCAAAATCGACCGCGCGCGCGCCGAGCATCCGCAGGCCGCGAACCGCCACCGCCGTGCCGGTGGCGCCATCGGCATCGAAATCGCCGACGACGAGGATCGCCTCGTCGCCGCGAATCGCCTGCACCAGCCGCTCGATCGCCGGAACCAGCCCCGGCAGGTCATCCGGTCCGCGCAGACCCGCCAGCCGCAAGTCCAGTTCCTCGGGAGACGACAGTCCGCGCGCCGCCAGCACCTTGGCCACCGGCGCCGGCACCACCGCCGCGAGGCGCTGCCAGGCCACCGGCACCGGCCGCGCACGGATCTGCACCGACACCGCGCTCACAGCAGGAAGCGTCCGACCATCGGCTTGGTCCGCGGCGGCCACTCGGGAATCAGCATCTCGACCACTTCCATGATCTCGAGCAGGCGTGCGATGCCGTCCTCGACCCGTTCCGGCGGCGCGGGCTGGCCGGCCGAAGCCGCCAGGGGCGCTTCGTCAGGCTGCGAGGAGTTCATCGCAGAGATCCGATCGATCGAACAACTCGAAGTAGCCGCGCAACTCGGCGCGGTCCAGGCGCTCCCGGTGCAGATGGATCAGCGCCCGGATGTCGGCCAGGTCCTGCACCCGGCTCGGGTCGTTCGCCAGCGCCTGCAGCTTGAACCCAATCAAGCCCTCGACGCCAACCACCGGAAGCCGACCCAGCGGCGTATCGAGCACCTGGGCGCGCTCGAGCAGGGCCATCGCGAGTGGCCGGTGCGCGATCAGGACATCCAGTCGCTCGCTGCCACGCAGATAGTTGGCCGCATCACCGCTGCGGTGCAGGCACTGGTAGCCTGCGGCCAGCAGACGCGGATGCAGTGCATCCAGGTCGGCCACGCCGACGAGCAGGTCGACATCCTGCGTCGCCCGCGGTACACCATGGGCCGCGACCGCCAGCCCGCCGATGAGCGCATGGCGGGCACCACAGGCCTCGAGCAGGATGAGGACTTCCGAGATCTGCCTGGCGAGCCGACCGGCCAATCACATATTCCTGCGGTACTCGCCACCCACGTCATAGAGCGCGTGGCTGATCTGGCC
The DNA here is from genome assembly GCA_024710675.1 of Lysobacterales bacterium. Classification (GTDB taxonomy): domain Bacteria; phylum Pseudomonadota; class Gammaproteobacteria; order Xanthomonadales; family SZUA-5; genus JANJUH01. The sequence goes on along the minus strand of JANJUH010000115.1, from coordinate 961 downwards.
GAGCGAGTGGCTCTTCACCGCTTCCACCAGTTCGGCGAAGAGGTTGCCGCGCGCACGGGCGACCGACTGCAGGCGCACCAGCGGCGCGCGCGGATCGCCGGCACGGCCATTGCGGGCCTGCTGGAAGGCCTGCACATTGTCGATCTGCTGGCCCTTCTCGGCCTCGGTCGAGCGGATCAGTTCGATCGTGGTCGCCACCTCGCCGGCGTGCTCGCGCGGCAGGTAGGTGTTGACGCCGATCAGCGGCAGCGAGCCGTCGTGTTTCTTCTGCTCGTAGTACAGCGACTCCTCCTGGATCTTGCCGCGCTGGTACATCGTATCCATCGCGCCGAGCACGCCGCCGCGTTCGCTGATCGCCTCGAACTCCTTGTACACCGCCTCCTCGACGAGATCGGTCAGGTAGTCGACGACGAAGCTGCCCTGCCAGGGGTTCTCGCAGAAGTTCAGGCCCAGCTCGCGGTTGATGATCAGCTGGATCGCCACCGCGCGGCGCACGCTCTCCTCGGTCGGCGTGGTGATCGCCTCGTCGTAGGCATTGGTGTGCAGCGAGTTGCAGTTGTCGAACAGCGCGTACAGCGCCTGCAGCGTGGTGCGGATGTCGTTGAACTGGATCTCCTGCGCGTGCAGGCTGCGGCCGCTGGTCTGGATGTGGGACTTCAGCATCTGGCTGCGCTCGTTCGCGCCGTAGCGCTCGCGCATCGCGCGGGCCCAGATGCGGCGGGCCACGCGGCCGATCACGGTGTATTCCGGGTCCATGCCGTTGCTGAAGAAGAAGGAGAGGTTGGGCGCGAAATCGTCGATGTGCATGCCGCGTGCGAGGTACGACTCCACGTAGGTGAAGCCGTTCGACAGCGTGAAGGCGAGCTGGCTGATCGGGTTGGCGCCGGCTTCGGCGATGTGATAGCCGGAGATCGACACCGAATAGAAGTTCTTGACGTCGTGATGGACGAAGTACTCCTGG
>JANJUH010000106.1 GCA_024710675.1 Lysobacterales bacterium | reverse complement strand
TCAGGAGTGCGGCCAGTCCGGTTCCGGTGCGTCCAAGGCCGCCGCGGCAGTGCAGCGCGACGGCTTCGTCGCGGCGGATAGCGGGTTCCAGGGCTCGGCAAAGGTCGATCGCCTGGTTGAACGAAGGCGCGGCCATGTCGGCCACCGGAAAGTGGTAATGGGTCATGCCGGCCGCGCGTACCATGGCCATGGGGTACGGAACCCCTTCTTCCAGGCACACGAGGTGACGGATGCCCGCATCGCGGAGCGCATTCAGTCCTTCCTCTGCCTCCTGGAGCAGGTTCGGGCGGCACGCCCCGGCCAGCAGCCCGGATACCGGCCACCACAGGCCACCCTGGCCGCGTGCGGGCGGCTGCGTGCGCGGGAGGTTGCAGTTGCCGGTCTCGACGTAGACCCGGCCGGCGTGCGTGGCTGGTGACGAGAAGAAGGCTGTGCTGACACCAACCTCCTGCACCGTGCCGCCGGCCAGGAGAACCACCGTGGCGTCCAGCGCCAGGCAATCCTGACGATTGTGGGTGGCGACCAGCACGCAAGCCTCCTTCGCCAGCTCGCGCAGGCAGTGTCGAACCATGTCGGCCTCCGGACCTTCCATGTCGGCGGTCGGCTCGTCGACGAGGTACAGGGGCGCCGGGCGCGACAACGCATCAAGGACCGCCAGCGCCTTGCGGATGCCCCGCGACGAAGCAGGCTCCAGGGTGCGATCCCGATCCAGCGAGCGCGCACGGTCCAGCCAGCCATGCGCCGTGGCGAGGTCACGGAACACGGGCGCCAGGCGTGCCAGGCAGCCGTCCGCATCGGCATCCGCCGCCAGTGTGTACTGCTGCGGTACGTGGAGAGGACGCGGGATGGCGGAGAGCGGTGAGCCACCCAGGGTGATCACGCCCTCCAGCCGGGGACCGGGACCAGAGTGGCTTCCAGCCAGCGCCTGCAGCAGCGAGGACTTGCCCACACCGCCGGCACCGAGCAGGCATGTGGCTCTGGGCGGACTGGTCACCAGCGTGTCCATGCGCAACAGGAGTTGGCTGTCGCGCAGCAAGCGGGCGTGATGCAGACGAAGTTGTGCCGGAAAATTCACGATTCCCTGATCCCTTCGTCGAAGAAGCTTGACGGAAGTCAATGTCCTGTCGTCGACGATGATGCGTAGCGCTGGAATCGCTGCCTATCGGGGCTTCCCGGTGGCGAAAATTCATACTCCTGGGGGATTCCCTGATGACTGGACGAAGGTCCAATTGCGCATAGTTGCGTTCCCTGGGCCTGCATCCTGCCAATGCGCAGGGCCTTGGCGAGGGATTGCCGAAATGCGAGAAGGCGAATGAGTTTGTTGATAGCCACCGGGAGCGCGTTGGTGCTTTTGGGCTTGAAGAGCGTCCTGGCCGAGGAGCCGGGTATAGACGTCAGCGAGACGGTGGATTGCCCTGAGGCCGCCGTACGCGCGATCAGGGAAAAGAGGCCCAGCCTGGTGATCGCGGAGCCAATGTTCTGGTCCCGGATCGCGGGCCAGATCGGCGACTACTGGCTAGCAAAGGTCGTGATACTGGGCCCCCAGTTTCATTCCATGCTGTTGCCGGCGATAGCATCCCGGGTCTGTGGCTACATCAGCGAGCGGGACCCCTTGCAGAAGGTCAAAGTGGTTGCTCGGACTGTGGCCAACTGCGGCTACCGTTTCGGGGAGGGTTACTGTCGCAGCTGTCCAGTGCGATCCACGATTGCCCCGGCAAACCTGCCGCTGACGGCTCGAGAAAGTCAGGTCTTCCAGCGAATTGCCGAGGGGCTGCGTTCGGGCGAAATCGCGAGGACCCTGGGGCTTAGCGTCAAGACGGTTGAATCGCACCGCGAAAACATCAAGCGCAAGCTCGGGCTTGCGAGCGCGGGAGAGCTCTTCCAGGCCGCGATTCTCTGGAAGGCCGGCCATCCCATAGCGGCCCTGAAGCGCGGGGAGGCCGGCCTCGCCCAGCAGGATTCCCGCCATGAGGGCCAAGCTGAGGGCAGAGCAGATGTGCTGAAGGTGCCGCCACGGTCCTTGCGGTGATCGATCCTGGGGGACTTCGGCTCCAGCACGAGCGAGGCGGTGCGGCATGACCTGTGGCGCTTGAGTGGCACGCCGTGTCGCCTTAGCCTCGCGCGCCTCGCGACCAACCAGGCCTGCCCGCATGAAACGCATCCTGCCCGTCTTCGCCCTGCTTGCCCCGCTCACGGCCGCCCAGGCGGTCGAGGGCATGTGGCAGCCGCACCAGCTCCCGGCCATCGAGGCACAACTGCGTGCAGCGGGCATCGGTGTCGATCCGAAAGCCTTGTCGGATCTCTCGCGCTACCCGATGAACGCGATCGTCAGTCTCGGTGGCTGCACGGCCTCCTTTGTCTCGCCGATGGGTCTGGTGGTCACCAACCACCACTGTGCCTACGGCAGCATCCAGTACAACTCGACGCCCGAGCGCAACCTGATTCGCGACGGTTTCCTCGCCAGGACGCTGGGCGAGGAGGTGCGCGCGGCGCCGACCGCGCGGGTCTTCGTCACCGAGGAGATCACCGAGGTCAGCGCCGAGATCGCCAAGGCACTGGAAGGGATCACGGACGATCGCGCCCGCTACGACGCCATCGACGCCCGGCGCAAGGCACTGGTCGCCGAGTGCGAAGCGCCCGGC
>JANJUH010000326.1 GCA_024710675.1 Lysobacterales bacterium | reverse complement strand
GGGACGCCGGCTCCACGCTGGGCTCGGGCGGCATGGTGGTGATCGCCGAGGGCACCTGCATGGTGCGCCTGCTGCAGGTGTTGCTGCGCTTCTACCACCACGAATCCTGCGGCCAGTGCACCCCGTGCCGGGAAGGCACCGGCTGGATGCACCGGATCATCGACCGCATCGTCGCCGGCCGCGGCCAGGCCGACGATCTCGAGCGCCTCGATTACATCTCCACCTTCAACGACGGCACCACGATCTGCGGCCTCGGCGATGCCGCCGGCTACGCCTGCACCGGGATCCTCGCCAAGTTCCGCCACGAGTTCGAGCACTACATCGCCCACGGGCGCTCCCTTCACGACGGTAACCTCGAATGCCCGAGATCCGCATAAACGGCCAGCCGATCGAGGCGCGCAAGGACGAGACCGTCCTCGAGGTCTGCCGCGCCAACGGCATCGACGTGCCCTGCTTCTGCTGGCACCCCGAACTGTCGATCGCCGGCAACTGCCGGATGTGCCTGGTCGAGGTCGAGGGCCGCGGGCTCGACATCGCCTGCAACATGCCGGTCAGCGCAGGGATGGAGGTCTATACCGAGTCCGAAGCCGTGCGCGACCATCGCCGCGCGATCCTGCAGTTCATCACCTTGAACCATCCGGTGGACTGCGGCATCTGCGACAAGGCCGGCGAGTGCCTGCTGCAGGACCACCACTACGCGCACAACGCCAAGGCCTCGATCTCGCACGAGCCCAAGGTGCGGGCGCCCAAGCATGTCGATTTGTCCGACCGGATCGTGCTCGACAACGAGCGCTGCATTCTCTGTCTGCGCTGCACGCGCTTCACGGCAGAGATTTCCAAGTCGCATGCGCTTGGCGTCATCGAGCGCGGCGATCACGCCTCGATCCGGCCGGTCGAAGGCCACCCGCTGGCCGACGATCCCTATTCGGACAACATCATCGACCTGTGTCCGGTCGGGGCCTTGCTGTCGAAGGATTTCCTGCACCGCGCGCGGGTCTGGTACCTGCAAGCGACCCCTTCGGTGTGCCCGGGCTGCAGCCGCGGCTGCACGGTCGATGTCTGGCACCGCAAGAAAGAGTGGTTCCTGAAGTCGGTCGGCGTCGAAGAGAACCTGAAGATCGCGCGCGTCACGCCGCGCGAGAACCCGGCGGTCAACGGCCCCTGGATCTGCAACAAGGGCCGTGACCTCGCGAAGATCCTCGAGCGCCCGCGCGCCACGCAGGCGCTGATCGCCGGCCAGCCGGTCACGACCGCGCAGGCGATCGAGCACGCCCGTCGCCTGATCGCGGGCGCGAAGTCCCCGCGGGCGCTGGTGTCGAACTGGGGATCGAACGAGGAACTCGAGGCCTTGCAGCGCCACCTCGGCACGCGGATGCGCTGCGTGGTCAAGGCCGATCGCAAGGCCGAACCGGGCGAGCGCATCGAGGACGATCTGCTGATCCGCGCCGACAAGAACCCCAACACGCGCCGAGCGCTCGAACTCTTCGGCGAACCGGCGGCGGATGCCGCGCAGGGCGCCGACCTCGTGCTGCTGTGGGGCGAGCTGGCCGATCCGGCGCTGCTGCCAGCCGGCGTGCCGCGCATCGTGCTCGGTTCGTGGATCGATCCGGTGAACGACTCGGCGCAGGTCTTCCTGCCGGTCAGCGTGCAGACCGAGCGCAGCGGCCACTACACCAACTTCGATGGCGTCGTCAGCGCCTTCGCGCCCTGTTTCGACAAGCCCGCCGGCGTCAGCGATGCGGCGGTGCTGTTCGCGCAGCTCGCGCTGGCGCCAGGGGCACGACCGTGATCCAGGATCTCGTCATCACCCTCGTCTACATCGGCTATGCGATGGGGATGCTGCTGACCTTCGGCGCGATCCTGACCTGGGTCGAGCGCAAGCAGGCGGCCTTGATGTCCGATCGCATCGGCGCCAACCGCGCCTACGTGCGGCTGCCCTTCACGGAGGTCAAGATCGTCTGGATGGGCCTGTTCCACGGCATGGCCGATGGGCTCAAGCTGCTGCTGAAGGAGGACTTCCGGCCGAACACCTTTGATCGCTTCGCCTACAACCTTGCGGTCTGGCTGGCCTTCGTGCCGGTGCTGCTGGTCTTCGCGGTGGTGCCCTTCGGTGGCACGCTCGATCCCGGGCAACTGATCCCGCCGCTGGCCGGGTGGTTCGAGGGTCGCACCTATTCGATGCAGATCGCGCCGATCGACGCCGGCCTGCTGGTGGTCTTCGCCTTCGCCGGCATCTCGATCATCGGCGCGATGCTGGCCGGCTGGGCCAGCGACAACAAGTTCTCGCTGCTCGGCGCGCTGCGCGCCGGCTCGCAACTGCTGTCCTACGAGGTGGTGCTGGCGCTGACCGTGCTCGGGCTGATCCTGATCTACGGCCATGTCGATTTGCGCGCGATCGTCGAGTGGCAGTCCGGCACCGTGCTCGGCTTCCTGCCGGCCTGGGGCATCGTCGTGCAGCCCTTCGCCGCGATCCTGTTCCTGACCGCCTCGATCGCCGAGAACAAGCGCATGCCCTTCGACCTGCCCGACGCCGAGTCCGAGCTGATCACGGGCTATATCACCGAGTACAGCGCGATGCAGCAGGGCATGTTCATGCTCGGCGAGTTCATCGAGATCGCCATCATCGGCGCACTGTTCACCACGCTCTTCCTCGGCGGCTACAACCTGCCGTGGCTGACCGATGCCGGCTTCCTGCTGCCGGGCGGCGAGCTGATCGCGCTGCCGCACGCGCTGGTGGTGGTGCTGCAACTGCTGACCTTCCTCGCCAAGATGGCGCTGGTCTGCAGCTTCCAGATCCTGGTGCGCTGGTCGCTGCCACGCTTCCGCTGGGACCAGTTGCTGCGCTTCGCCTGGACCTGGCTGCTGCCGCTGGCGCTGCTGAATCTGGCGGTGACCGCACTCGCGGTCTGGGCGATCGGTTGAGGAGCCTGCGATGACCACGCCCTACCGCCGCAAGCGCTACTGGAACGAGCCCAGGATGGGCTGGTACGAGCGCGCCTACATCTTCGAGGTGCTGCGCGGCCTGATGATCACCGGCCGCGTGTTCCTGAAGAACCTCGGCACCTTCATGCTCGGCCGCCGCGGCGCGCTGACCACCTATTACCCGGAAGAGCAGCGTCCGGATTACGCGCGCCACAACCGCGGCCGCCACGTGCTGGTGCAGCGTGCCGACGGCAAGCCGCAGTGCGTGGCCTGCAACCTGTGCGCCACGGTGTGCCCGGCCAAGGTCATCGAGATCGAGTCTGCGTGCGATCTGTCCGATGCCGCGCACCCGAAGTACCCCGCGCGTTTCGCGATCGACTACTCGCGCTGCATCTTCTGCGGACTGTGCGTCGAGGCCTGCCCCGAGGACGCGATCCGGATGCAGCCGGAAACCCCGCACTTCCCGGGGCCCGACCGCACGACCATGTGGTCGCACCGCGAGGACCTGCTCTCCTGGCAGCCGGCGCGCGACGCCGCCAAACCCTATCCTCCGGCGGGCGAGGAGGAGGCGCGATGAGCCTCGTCGATATCCTCATCGGCTTTTTCACGGTCTCTGCGATCGGCGGCGGCGTGGTCATGCTGCTGGCCCGCCACCCGATGCGCGTGGCGCTCGCGTTGATCGCCACGATGCTCTCGCTGGCCGGCGTCTATGCGCTGGTCGGACTGCACGCGGTCGCGGTCTTCCAGGTCTTCATCTACGTCGGCGCGGTGATGGTGTTCATGGTCTACGTGATCATGCTGCTCGACATCGGCGACCGCCGCGCGCTGCACCGCTATGGCCGGGTGCTGTGGCCGGCGATCGCCGCCGGTGGCGTCCTCGTCCTGGTCCTCGGCCACCTCGGTTGGCGCGCCGGCGCTTCGCTGCCGCCGGCGAGCGCGGGCAACGAAGGCACCTTCCTCGTCCAGCCCTTCTCGGCGGCCTTCCTCGCCAACTGGTGGCTGGCTTTCGAGCTGGCCTCGGTGGTGCTGTTGGTGGCGGTGCTCGGCGCGATCGCGGTGATCCAGGGTAGCCGGAGGCACGATGGATAAGCTCTCCTTCCTGCTCGCCGCCAGCGGCGTCCTGTTCACCCTGGGCCTCGTCGGCGTGATGGTGCGCCGCAATGCGCTGATCATGCTGATGTGCATGGAGCTGATGCTGAATGCGGTGGTGCTGAGCCTGGTGGCCTTCGCCAGCCACCACGGTGCGCCCGATGGCGCGGTGCTGGCCTTCCTGATCTTCGTCGTCGCCACCGCCGAGATCGCCATCGCGATCCCGATCGTGATGCTGCTGGCCCGCCAGCGGCAGACGCTCGATGTGCAGTCCTGGGACGCCTTGAAGGGATAGCCGCCCATGGACCTTTTGACCCCCATCGTCCTGCTGCCGCTGCTCGGCTTCCTGCTCAACGGAATCCTTGGTGGCCGCCTGCCGCGCGCCGCGGTCTCGGCGATCGGCTGCGGATTGCCGATCCTGGCCTTCTTCGCCACCGTCCGCGCCGTGCTGGCGCTGGAGGACGGCGGCTCGGTGCCGATCATCGAGACCGCCTACACCTGGGCGACGGTCGGCGGCGTGTCCTTCGAGATCGCCTTCTACCTCGACCGCCTGAGCGCGGTGATGGTGCTGATCGTCACCGGCATCGGCTCGCTGATCCACATCT
>JANJUH010000511.1 GCA_024710675.1 Lysobacterales bacterium | reverse complement strand
TGTAGCCGGTTTCCTCGCGACGGTCGTCGGGCGTGCTGATCGCGGCGGCAATCGCGAACACGCGCGGGCCACGGGCGGCAGCCAGGGCGGCGATCGCACCGGCTTCGAGGCTGGCGTCGGAGTTCAGCAGCAGCACCCAGTCGGCGCTGATCGCCTGAAGGCCTGCGGCAATGGCGCCGGCATAGCCGAGCGCATAGCGGTGGAATTCGAAGTGCGCCGCGGGATGCTGCACCTGCAGCGCGGCGTAGTCCTGCCCAGGCGCGCCATTGACCACGACATGCACTGCCACGGGCTCTGCGGTCGCGGCGACTTCACGGGAAACGCTGGCGAGCGCGGCGGCGAGCAGTGCCGGGGTTCCGCATTCGGGGATCAGCACCGCGATGCCCGGCTGCCACGGTCCGGGATCGGGTATCCGCGGCGATGCAGCCGGCCAGCGCTCGGCCGATTTCAGCGCGAGCAGCCAGAGCCGGCGCCAGAGGCCACGGGCGATGCGATTCATTCGGCTGCTGCGCTCTCGAGCGCGAAGCCGAGTTCGCGCGTGTCGGCCGAGACCCCGGCGCGTTGCGGCACGAAGGCGGCATCGACCTCGAACTCGAAGACGCCGCTGCCCTCGGCAGGCAGCGGGCAGCGCAGGTCGAAGGCCCGCGTCGAGCGGCTGCCGTGCGCGTACTCGCCGATGACGCGATCGCCCTCGCGGACGACGAGGCGGTTGCGCCCGCCAGGGCCTGGCGGCAACAGGCCGCGTACGCGCAAGCGGCGCGCCCGACCACGGGCGAGGCGGAGCATCGACAGACGCTGGCTCCAGCGGATGCGGGCACCGGGCTCGGCTTCGTGCCAGCCCGAGAGCGCCACATCGGCCGGCAGTGCGGTCCCGGTCACCGCGCTGGGCAAGGGTAGGGGCAGGTGGACGGTCTTGTACGGACAGGAGCGACAGTGGCCATCGGCGGCTGCGAGGAAAGCGGCGCGGAAGTCGAGGTAGGTCGTGCCGTGCCAGATGTCGGCCAGACTGCGCTGGCGCAGGTCGCCCATGACGATCTTCTCGCGCTGCTCGCAACTGACGACGCGGCCATCGGAGAGGATGTGCACGCTGTCGAATGGGCTCTGGTCGCAGTCGTGCAGGCGGGCGCCGGCCGGTGTCTCGCCCGGCCAACGCCGGGGATCCGGGCCCAGCGCGTCCGACGCGCACAACTCGGGGGTGGAAACTTCCACGACGAGCCCCGGATGACGGTCTCGGACGGACTCGATCTCCATTCGCAGACGCTCGGCAAAACTGGCTTCCAGCTGGCCATCGCCAGCGCGTTCGCTGGCCTTGCCGAGCGGCAGGGGATCGCGCTCGATCAGCGGATGGATGGCGAGCACCGGTGCCCCGTAGCGGTCCGCCAGGTTGGCAATGGCGGGGAGCTGGTCGAGATTGCGCTGCATCGCCACGAAAGCGAAGTCGAGCACGAAGGGGCGCCCGCGGCGCTGGCGATGGCCGACGATCCGGTCAAGTCGCTCACGCAGTGCGTCAATCCCGGAAAAGCCGTAGATCTCGCGCCACTGGACCGGATCGAGCGTGTGCAGCGACACCGTCAGGCGATCGAGTCCGGCATCCAGGAGCGCTTCGAGCCGTTCCGGGGCGACCGCTGCCGGCACGCTGACCAGTTCGGTGCTTGCGCCGGTGGCGGCCGCCAGGGCGACGGCCTCGACGATGCCCGGATGGTGCAGTGATTCGCCGGCGTAATTGAGGCGGATGATGCGCGGCGCGATCAGTTCGGCGAGGATCCGGCGGTACAGCGCCAGGTCCATGTGCTGGCCGTTGCCGCGCAGGCTGCGGCGGGTGCAGAACACGCAGTCGTAGGGGCATTTCGAACTGAGTTCGATCCACAGCACGCGTGGCATCGGCGCGGTGCGCAGTCGGGCGAGTTCGGTCGATCCGCTTTGGCTCATGTGGGCATGTCGGCGTTGTCAGTGGCGGAAGATGCAGCCAGTGCCTCGGCGGCAAAGAGCGCGCACCAGGTGTTGGCAGGCGCCTCATGCGCGTCGGGATCGAAGGGAAGGCTGCCGTCGGGACGGGTGCTGTTGACCAGTTCGCGTGCCATTCGAGCGGTCCGCTCGTCCTCGAGGCCCAGCCAGCGCGCCGCGCGCAGCGCCTGGGCCTGCACATCGGTGCGGCGGCGGCCACCATCGGTGTGCTCGCGCAGCCAGCCGTCGGCGTCGATCCGCGCGAGCAGGCGTGCGAGTCGCTGTGCCGCCTGCGGGCGGTCGAGCACCAGCAGGCCCTCGATCGCGTAGAGCTCCGGATGGTGCTCGGCATGCGCCGGCATCCGGCAGGCCGCGGTCGCCATGCCCAGCGTTGCGGCGGCGAGGCGGCCAGGCAGTGGAAACGTCTGCGCGCTCGCGAACAGCGCAACGGCCACCTTGGCCTGGTAGGCGCCTGCCGTGGTCGACCAGCGCTGCGGCATCGGTACCTCCGCGAGCACGGCCCGGATGCCTCCATCGGCATCAACCAGGCGCTCCAGCAGGTTGTCGATGCAACTTGCCAGGTTCATCGCAGTCGCCAGCCCGGGCCAGCGGGCGCAGCCGCGGCGCAGCATCGCCAGATCGAAAGCGAACAGGCCCGCGCTGCGCCAGTCGGCTGCAAGTGTCAGGGACACGCGTGCCGGTGGCGCTGCGGCGGCGGCCCAGTCGAGCAGCCAGCGCAGGATCCGATCGGCGAGCGGGCTGTGCTCGCCTGCTCGCCGTGCCAGCCAGTGCAGGTGATAGCCGGCGATCTCCGGGTAGAGATAGGCCGCGGAGCCGGTCTGCCCGAGCACTCCGCAGCGGGCGCCGGCCGGGCCCGCTGGCAGGGCGTGCAGGGCGTCGCGCAGCAGCCAGGCATGAATGCGTTCGGCCGCAGCCTGCGCTTGCGACATGGCGGCGCTCACGCGGGCTCGCGACGGCGCGCGGCGATGAGGGCGAGCAGGTCCACGGCGATCCTGCCCGCTGCATGACCGTCGCCATACGGTGCCTCGGGCTCGAAGCAGGCCGGGCGCCGCGGTGCGCGGTGGAGCAGCGCGGTGATGTCGGCTTCGAGGGTGGATGGTGCGCTCAGTTGCAGGTGGCCGCTGGCGATTCCTTCCGGGCGCTCGGTGGCACGGCGGTAGACCAGAGTGGGCAGGCCCAGGTACGGTGCCTCTTCCTGCAGTCCGCCCGAGTCGGTCACCAGCAGGCGCGCGCCTTGCAACAGATCCAACAGTGCGCGCTGCGCCAGCGGTTGCAGGGCTCCGATCGTGGGGTGGCGCGCCAAGGCCTGCTGCTGCACGTCGGCAAGCCGAGGGTTCGGGTGCAAGAGGTAGCGCGCTTCGAGCGCGTGTGCCTGGGCCATGCGGGCACACGTCGCGAGGGCGGCGCGCATGCGCCAACCCTGGTTTTCGCGGCGATGCAGCGCGAGCACCAGGGTTCGCCGTGTGGCTCCTTGCAACGGCCTTGGCAGCAGTCGCCGCAGGCTGTCGATCCCGGTGTTGCCGGTAACGCGGATCGCCGCGCCGGGCACCCCTTCGGCAAGCAGGTTGCGGCGCGCCTGGGCGGTCGGCGCGTAATGACGCTGCGCCAGGCGCGTGATGTCCCTGCGCAACCACTCCTCGGGGAAAGGCGAGCGCAACCGGTGACTGCGCAATCCGGCCTCGACATGGGCCACTTTCAGTCCGCGCGCCCGGGCCGCGAGCGCAGCCGCGTGGGCGCTCATGGTGTCGCCATGCACGAGCAGCCAGCCGCTCCCCGGCAGCTCCGCCAGCACCTGCCGCGCCTGCTCGCGCAAGGCGGCCGACAGCTCACGGGGTGGTAGCGGGTGCGGAACGGGCGGGAGGCAGCGATCGATGCGGCAACCGTGCTCCTCGAAGGCCTCACGGGCTGCGCCCGGATGCTGCCCGAGGACGACCGTTCCCGGTGGCATGCCGAGGCGGTCCAACGCCCTGACCAATGGTGCAAGCTTGATGGCCTCCGGCCGGGTGCCGGCGACGAGCAGAATCTGGGGATCCATGATCGAGTGGTGGCGGTGGTTGCCGGATTGGAAGCGAGCACGGGCGCTGAGTTCCCGCTGCTTCGACAAAGTGAAGTCTGATCCTTCACTGATTCGCGACCAGCGTGAATCCGTCGCCGTTTCCGGTTCAGACTTCGCGGCCCCTGGCTTGGCGAGTCGTGACGAGCCTCTGTTATCTTCGTCGCGATTCGCGGCTTCGGCTTGCCTCGCCCGCCCATTTCACGACCACTACCGGCCCATGAAGCACACGATCAGCCTAGGCCTACTGCTGTGCCTGCTCTGGTGGATCCTGTCCGGATTCGCCAAGCCGCTGCTGTTCTCGCTGGGTGCGATCAGCGTCGTGTTCACGCTGTGGCTGGCGCACCGGATGGATGTCATCGATCACGAGAGCCACCCGATCCACCTGTCGTGGCGGCTGGTGGCGTACTGGGGCCGGCTGGTCCGCGAGATCGTGGTCTCCAACCTGCAGGTCCTCGGCGTGATCCTGTCGCCGCGCAGCAATAAGATCGAGCCGCATTTCCTCGAGGTCCGCATCCACCAGCCGAGCGCGCTCGGCAAGGTGATCCTGGCCAATTCCATCACGCTCACCCCGGGCACCGTCAGCGTGGACCTCGACGACGACCGCCTGCTAGTGCACGCGCTGACCCGTGAGACCGGGCAGGCCGTGCGCGAGGGCCAGCTCGATGCGATGGTGCCGGGCGATGTCGAGGAGGTGGCGGCATGATGCTCGCGGCAGCCGGTGTCGCCGTTCTCGTCGCGATGGGGCTGGCGATGGTACGGGCCTTCCTGGGGCCGACCGTCTACGACCGCATCCTCGCGGTCAACAGTTTCGGCACCAAGACGGTGCTGCTGATCACCTTGCTCGGCGCAATGGCCGGACGGGCCGATTACTTCGACCTGGCGCTGCTGTACGCGCTGATCAACTTCATCGCGACGATCGCGCTGATGCGCTATGCCGGCAGCGGCGAGCTGTCGCGCGAGGAAGGAGAGGACGCATGAGCCTCGCCGAGGGGGTGGCCGGCCTCCTGCTGATCAGCGGATCGGTCCTGCTGGTCGTCGCCGGCGTCGGGATCGTGCGCTTTCCCCACTTCTACACGCGCCTGCATGCCGCTGGGGTCATCGACACGCTGGCGGCCGGGCTGTTCCTGGCCGGGATCGGGGTGCTCTTCGGTGCAACGCTGGGCACGGTCAAGCTGTTGATGATCTTCGTCTTCCTGCTGTTCACCAGCCCGACCGCCTGCCATGCCCTGGCGCGCTCGGCATGGCTGGCCGGCCTGCGCGAGCCGGCGGCAACAATCGAGAATGCAGAAGACAGCAAGTCCGCGGGGGAGCCGCGCTGATGGCCGAGCTGATCGACGTCCTGCTGTTCGCCTTCCTGCTGGCCACGGCCTTTTACGTGCTGCTGAGCCGAGATCTGCTGGCCGTGGTCATGGTGGCCGGCATCTACAGCCTGCTCTCGGCCGGCATGTTCCTGGTGATGGACGCGGCCGATGTGGCGTTCACCGAGGCTGCGGTGGGCGCGGGCGTGTCGACCTTGCTGCTGCTGATCGCACTGACGGCCACCGGACGTTGGGAAAAGCCGGCCGGTCATCGTGTCGTGCCCTTGCTGGTGGTGCTGGCCACAGGGGCGACACTGGTCTACGGGACCCTCGACCTGCCACCGATCGGCAAACCCGACAATCCGCCGCAGGTCCACGTGGCGCCGCATTACCTGGAGCGCTCCGGCGAGGAAATCGGTATCCCCAACGTGGTCACCAGCGTGCTGGCCAGCTATCGCGGCTTCGATACGCTGGGTGAGGTGGTCGTGGTGTTCACCGCCGGCCTCGGCGTGTTCCTGCTGATCGGCGGTCCGCGCCGACGCCGCGGAGGTGAGAAGTGAGTGCCGGGCGCGACGCGATGGAAGGCCAACTGATCCTGCGCGTGGTCAGCAAGTTCCTGATCCCGGTGATCATGCTGTTCGCGCTGTACGTGCAATTCCATGGTGAATACGGTCCGGGCGGCGGCTTCCAGGCGGGCGTGATCATGGCCTCGGCGCTGATCGTCCACATGCTGGTCTTCGGTCTGGACGAAACCCGGCGGGTGGCGCCGCTACCGGTGCTGCGCGTGCTGTCGGCCGGCGGTGCGCTGCTGTACGGGGCGGTCGGCATCGTCGCGATGCTCTTCGGCGGCAACTTCCTCGACTACGGCGTGCTCGGACCGACGGCACCGACCGGGCAGGTGATCGGCATCATCGTGATCGAGCTCGGTGTCGGCATCACGGTGGCCTCGACGATGGTCCTGCTCGCCTTCCTGTTCGCCGAAAGGGTGCGCGAACGATGACCTCGCTGGGGCTCTACAACTACTGGATCGTCATCGCGCTGATGATGCTCGGGCTGTACACCGTGATCTCGCGCGGCAACCTGGTCAAGAAACTGATCGGCCTCGGCGTGTTCCAGACCGCGGTCTTCTTCATGTACATCAGCATGGGTTTCGTCAAGGATGGCGCTGCGCCGATCCTGACCGAGGGCGTCGAGGTCTATTCGAATCCCTTGCCGCATGTGTTGATCCTGACCGCGATCGTCGTCGGTGTGGCCACCCTGGCGCTGGGTCTGGCGCTGGTCATCCGCATCAAGGAAGCCTACGGCAGCGTCGACGACGACGAGTTGCAGGCCATGGACAACGCGTCATGAGCGCGCATCCTGTCGCCAAGCGCGGCCAGCGGCCGCGCCGGATCGGGGTGGGGTGCTGATGGACGCGCACTTCCAGGCCCTGATCGTCGTGCTGCCCCTGCTGGCGGCGCCACTCGCGGCGCTGCTGCGCGGCCGCACCGGCCCGTGGCTGCTGGCGACGCTGGTGTCATGGGCGATGCTCGGTCTCGCGCTGGCGCTGTTGCTGAAGGTGCAGGCCGAGGGCACCCTGAGCTACGCACTCGGCGGCTGGGCGGCGCCGATCGGCATCGAGTACCGGCTCGATGCACTGAATGCCTTCGTGCAGGTGCTGCTGGCGCTGGTTGCCGCCGTGGTGCTGCCCTTCATGCACCTGAGCGCCGCGCAGGAAATCGACGAAGAGCGGCTGCCCGGCTTGTACGCGGCAGTGTTGCTGCTGTTGGCGGGCTTGACCGGCATCACGGCGACCGGCGATGCCTTCAATGTCTTCGTCTTCCTCGAGATCTCCTCGCTGGCGACTTACACGCTGATCGCGCTGGGCCAGGACCGCCGCGCGCTGACCAGTGCCTTCCGCTACCTGATCATGGGCACGATCGGCGCCACCTTCTTCCTGATCGGCGTGGGTCTGCTGTACGGCATGACCGGCACGCTCAACATGGCTGATCTGGGCGAGCGCCTGCCGGCCGTGGCCGACACCCGCACCGTGCATACCGCGGTGGCTTTCCTGGTGGTCGGCGTGTGCCTCAAGCTGGCCCTGTTCCCGCTGCACCTGTGGCTGCCGAATGCCTACACCTACGCGCCTTCGGCAGTCAGCGCGCTGCTGGCGGCGACGTCCACCAAGGTGGCGGTCTACGTCCTGATCCGCTTCCTCTACACCGTGTTCGGTGTCGAGTTCTCCTTCGGCGAGCTGCCGCTGACCTCGATCCTCGTGGTGCTCGCCATGCTCGGCATGCTGATTGCGTCGGCCGTGGCCATCGGTCAGCAGGAGGTCAAGCGCCTGCTCGCCTATTCGAGCGTCGCCCAGGTCGGCTACATGGTGCTCGGCATTGCGCTGGCCACCACAGCCGGCCTCACCGCAGCGCTGCTCCACCTGTTCAATCACGCGCTGATGAAGTCCGCATTGTTCCTCGCACTCGGCTGCATCGCCTTCCGCATGGGCGGCACGCGCGTCGAGCATTTCAAAGGCATCGGCCGGAGCATGCCGTGGACCAGCGCGGCCTTCGTGGCCGGTGGCCTCAGCCTGATCGGCGTGCCGCTGACGGTGGGCTTCATCAGCAAGTGGTACCTGGTACTGGCGGCGATCGGGCAGGGCTGGTGGTGGCTGGTCGTGGTGATCCTGATCAGCTCGCTGATGGCGGTGGTCTACATCTGGCGCCTGGTCGAAGTGGCCTATTTCGAGACGCCGGCCGAGCGTGATCGCCATCACGAGGCGCCGCTGTCGCTGCTGTTGCCGACCTGGCTGCTGGTGGCGCTGAACTTCTGGTTGGGCATCGACACCCGCCTGACCGTGGGCGTGGCCGAGTCGGCCGCACGCGCGCTGACCGGAGGTGGCTCGTGAACCCCGAGACGGCGTTGCTGGCGACGCTGGCGATCCCGGCCGCGGGTGCGCTCGCCATAGTCCTCGCGGGGCGCTGGCCAAACCTCCGCGAGGGCGTCACGATCCTGACCGCGCTGGCGCTGTTCGGCGCGGTGATCTCCGTGCTGATGGGCCTCGTCGATGGAGAGACGCCGCGCGTCGTGCTCGCTGAGCCGCTGCCGGGCCTGGAATTGGCCCTAAGGCCGGAACCGCTTGGCGTGCTCTTCGCGATGCTGGCCAGCGGCCT
>JANJUH010000497.1 GCA_024710675.1 Lysobacterales bacterium | reverse complement strand
ACGGCTGCTCGTGCTGATGCGCACGCTGCGGGCGCCTTCGGTGGGTCGCGGGGCACTGCACACCTGGTTCTACCTGGGCCGCGAACATCCGCGCATCGATTGTCCGCGTGGCCGGGCGGTCGAATCGGGCGATCCGGCCTTCGATCTCTGTCGCGAGCAGACCGAGGCCCTCGGGCTGGCCAGCGAACTGCCGCAGGCGCGCGTGCTGGTGGCGTGGTCCAACGCTGGCGACGCAACCCCTGGCCTGCTCGCCGGCCTGCTCGAGGAACAGCCCGAGGCGCGCATCGACTGGGTGCGCGCGCCGGAACTGGCCGCCACGGCGATGGCTCATCCTCGCCTGCGCCGACTCGGGCAGGTGCCGCATTGGCGCCTGCTGGCCCTGCTCAAGCGCACCCGCTGCCTGCTCACCGACGACCGCGTGCTGGCCATGGAGGCGCGCTGGTTCGGTCGGCCGGTGCTGTGGGTGGGTGATGCTGAAGTGCCCCCGGCTTGTGTGGCCTGCAGCCCGGCGACGCTGGCGCACAACTTCCGCATGGCCCTCGATGGCGCCATCGACGCGCGGCCGCTGGCCGAGGATGGGCGCGCCGCGGTACGCCTCGCCGGTCACCTCGCCGATCGCGTCGAGGAGCATGTGCTGGCCGGGCTGCTGACGCGCAGCCGCAGTCGCTGATCGCGCACGCGGGAGTCGCCGTGCCTTGAGTACCTGCAGCTTCAACGGGAACTGGTTTCCCGTAGAGATCATCTATGCCTTTTTCGGCCTGATCGCGGGCGCCTTCCTGGTGCCCATCCTGCTGGCGGCCTGGATCGGCTGGTGGCGGGCGCCAGCCGGTCGTGGCCTCGTCGGCGCCTTGCAGGGCGCTGGATGGGTACTGGCTGCCTATGTGCTGATGGCCACGGTGTTCGCGGTCATCCGTTGGGTCGACATGGGACGAACCCAGCGCGAATACGCGGAGACCGAGGCGCTCTCCGCACAGGTACAGGCCATGGATGCGGGCGGCGTCGCGGCAACCCTTCAGGCCGCGCGGGCCGACAGCGGCTCGACGCGGCGCCTCTACGATCTGGCCGGTGCGCTCGCCGGGCGACTTTCAGAGCGCGATGACTGGACCGTGCAGGACTGGCAGGCGGTCGAGGGCTTTGCGGCCGCCCTGCGCCGGTCGCTCGCAGCGGGTGGCATGTCCGCACATCACGCCGATACGCTCGACGGCCTGCGCCTGCAGGCGCAGTTCGGCCCCGGGCGCGAACTGGAGGCCAAGGTCGCCTGTCTGGGAGTGGAGCGCTGTGTCGATGCGGTGGCGCAGGCCGCCCAGCTGCACGATTCGCGCCTCGTCGCCAGCGTGGCGGAGACCCGCGTGGATGCGCCTGCGGCGGCATTGCCCGAAGCCGTGCGAGCGGCGCGCGAACGTAACCTGGTGCGCTTGCGGGTGCGCGATGCGGGCAATCCCTACGGCAGGGAAAGTGATCTCGGCCTGGCCTGGGATCGACTGGCTCCTGGCCAGTTGCAGCACGCGCTGTCCGCCTGCGTCGCGGGATTCCCGGCCAGCCGGCCGGCCAATGTCTACGGCCGCATCTGCATCGACGATTTCGCGGCCTTGTTGCGGGCCCACGGGGCAGGGCGCCTTTGCCCCGGGGGGCAGATCGAGGCTTCCGATCGCGAGGTGCTCCTGCGCTGGCAGGCCCAGGCCGAAGCCGATGCACAGAACGGTCATCTCGCGGCGCAATCGTTGGCGGGCCTGCAGGACGAGTGGCGCCCGCAGTGTCCGGATCTCGCGAGCCGGCCCTCGGACGATCGCTGAGCCTCGAAGGCGTCCGGATGAATCCGGACCCACTACTGCAGCGCGCCGGATGGATCGGTCTCCACCGGGATCGCGCGCGTCGCGGAGACCTTTCCGCAGCCAGCGCACCGGCTCGAGTGTCAGGCCATCACCGAGGACAGCAGTGCCCGCAAGGCGGCCGGCTTGACCGGCTTGTGCATGACCGGGATGCCCATGGCCCTGGCGGCTTCGAGGAAGGACTCGGCACGGTCGGCACTGACCATCACCACCCGCGGCGGGCAGATGCCGCGGGCGCGCCAGTCGGCGATCAGGGCCAGCCCGCTCTCGCCGTCATCGAGCTGGTGGTCGACCAGGGCCAGGTGGTAGGCGCCTGCCTTCACGAGTGGAGCGGCCTCGGTGCCACTCGCCGCGATGTCAGCGGCATGACCCCAGCGCGCCAGCAGCGCGCGCGTGGCTTCCAGGACCGCGGGCTCGTTGTCGACGACGAGGACGCGCAGCACCGCCTCGGTGTGAGTCGGCATCGCCGGTGAGTCTGCTGAACCGCTCGGACTGGTGGCTGCGGCCACGCGCCGCGCCTCGACATGGAAGACCGTGCCGCGTCCCGGCCAGGACCTGAAATCGAGCGCGTGGCCCAACAGCCGAGCGAGGCGCAGGCAACCCGCGAGCCCCAGGCCGAGGCCGCGTTCGCCCCAGGGAGAGGCGCCGCTGCCGCGTTCGAAATCGCGAAAGACCCTGGATGCGACTTCGGGCGCGATGCCCGGGCCGCTGTCCCAGACCTCGATGCGGACCCTGCCGCCGTTTCGCCGTGCGCCGATGACGACGCCGCCCGAACGGGTGTAACGCAGCGCGTTGGAGACGAAGTTCTGCACGATCCGGCGCAGCAGCTTGCGATCGGTGTGCACAGCGAGCCGGGTTGACACCACGTGCAGGGCGAGACCGCGACTGCGCGCAATCGGTCCGAACTGCTGGGCCAGCGATTCGAACAGCTCGGCCAAGGCGAATGGCGCCGGCTCCGGCGTCAGCACCCCCGCATCGAGGCGGGCGAGGTCGATCAGGCCGTCGAGCAATTCCTCGGCGGCCGACAGCGAGGAGTCGACGCGCTCGACGAGCTGGCCCGCCCCGGCGCCCAGGGGCTCGCCGTCGCGCAGCGAGGACAGGAACAGCCGTGCCGCCGACAGTGGCTGCAGCAAGTCGTGGCTGGCCGCGGCAATGAAGCGCGTACGCGTTTCCTTCGCATCCTGGGCGGCGCGCCGTGCCTCCTCCTGGGCCGCGAGGGCCAGCTTGAGCTCATGGGTGCGCTGCTCGACGCGTTCCTCCAGATGCTCCTTGGCCTCGAGCAGCTCGCGCTCCTTGCGTTTGAGTTCGGTGACGTCGTTGAAGCTCATCAGGAAGCCGCCGCCGGGCAAGGGCTCGCCCTGCATCTCCAGCACGCGGCCATCGACCCCCTCGCGGACATGGCGATGGGGATTGCCCGCGCGCATCCACGCCAGCCGCCGGGCGATGTGCTCCTCGGGCGTGCCCGGGCCGAGGCGGCCGCTCTCGGCATTGTGGCGGATCAGTTCGGCGACCGGCCGGCCGACCTGCAGCAGTCCGTCCGGATAGCGGAACAGCTCGGCATAGCGGCGGTTCCAGGTGACGATGCGCATCTCGGCATCGACCACGCTGACGCCCTGCGCCATGTGCTCGAAAGTGGTCTGCAGGAGTTCGCGATTGAAGCGCAGCGCCTGGTTGGTCTCGTCCAGTGCGGACACCACCTCGCCCAGCTCCAGCCCGCTGCCGCGCAGCGCGCTGGTCAGCATCACCCGGGCCGAGCCGGCACCGACGGCACCGGCGAGCAGGCGCTCGGTGAACTGCAGCATGCGGCGGTCCGCGGGCTCCGCGGGTGCCAGCTTGCGCTGCTGGGCGCGGCAGTGGTCGGCGAAGGCACTGCGCGCCTGCTCGCGACCGATGATGCGCTGGGCCAGGTCCAGCAACTCGCCCTGGCGGACCTGGGGGACGATTTCGTCGGTGGCGCTGGAGCGGAAGGCGTAGGGGTCGAGGAAGGGCGCAGCCTGCAGGCGTTCGCCCAGCGGCGCCCGCGCGCGCAGCGACACGAAGACCAGCAGCGCAGTGTTGATGGCGAGCGACCACAGGGTGCCGTGCGTCATCGGCTCGCCCACCGTCACCCCCAGCAGCGCCTGCGGTGCCAGCGGGGCGATGCCGAAGGGGCCGAGTTCGACCCAGGTGCGCGGCAACCAGTCGGCATTGGCCAGCTCCGGCAGCAGCAGGGTGTAGGTCCAGACCGCAAAGCCGCCAGCGAGCCCGGCGATGACGCCGCGCTCGCTGGCATTGCGCCAGTACAGCGTGGCGAGCAGGGCCGGCGCGAACTGGGCCACGGCGCTGAAGGCGAGCAGCCCGAAATGCGAGAGGCTGTCGCCCTCGGGCGCCGCGCGGTGGAAGGTGAAGGCCAGCAGCGCCAGCAGCGCGATCGCGAAGCGACGCGTGGCCAGCACCCAGCGCGAGAGGTCGGCGCGCAGGTCCAGCTTCAGGGCGCCGATGCGCATCAGCGCCGGCATCAAGAGATCGTTGCTGACCATCGTGCCGAGGGCCACGCTGACCACGATCACCATCGCGGTGCCGGCCGACAGGCCGCCGAGGAAGGCGAGCACGGCAATCGCGGGCTCGCCTTGCTCCAGCGGCAGGCGCAGGATCAGGTGGTCGGGGTGTCCGGCGATGGCGAGCTGGCTGCCGAGCCAGGCCACCGGCAGCACGCACAGCGACACCAGCACGAGATAGCCGACGAAGACACGGCGCGCCAGGTGCAGATCGGATGGGTCCGTGCACTCGACTGCGGTAATGTGGAATTGCCGTGGCAGGCAGACGATCGCGCAGGCGGCGAGCAGTAGCTGGCTGAGGAAATCGACGCTGCCAAGGCGCTCGGGGGACCAGCGCGGATCGGCACCGATCCGTGCCAGCGTCTCCGGCCATGCCGATCCGCCGAGGTCGAGCGCGAGCAGCGCCACCGCCAGCAGCGCGACCAGCTTGACCACGGATTCGAGCGCAATCGCCAGCAGCAGGCCCGGGCGCTGCGCCGTGGCACTGGCCTCGCGGGTGCCGAACAGGATCGCGAAGACGGCCATGGCGATCGCTACCGGCAAGGCGGTGTCGGCGAGCAGGCCCGGTCCCTGCTGTGTCGTCGGCGATAGCACCTCGATGCTCGCCGCAATGCCCTTGAACTGCAGCGCCACATAGGGCACCGCCGCGGTCAACGCGATCACGGTGATCAGCGCCGCCAGTGGCCGCGAGCGACCGAAGCGGGCGGCGACCAGGTGCGACAGCGAACCGGCGTTCTGCTGGCGGACGACCAGCACCAGGCGTTCGAGCAGACCGAAACCGAACAGGAAGACCAGGATCGGACCGAGGTAGATCGGCAGGTACGCCCAGCCGCCATTGACGGCGCTGCCCACTGCGCCGTAGACGGTCCAGGTGGTGCAGTAGACGCCGAGCGCCAGACTGTAGACCCAGGCGCGCAGTCGTGGACTCTTGCGCAGGTCGGTGCGGCGATCGGCCCAGGCGGCAGTGGAGAACAGGACGACCAGGTAGCCGGCGGCCACCAGGAACAGCA
>JANJUH010000490.1 GCA_024710675.1 Lysobacterales bacterium | reverse complement strand
CTGCTCGAGCGAGGGATCGCGCAGGGCTGCAGCCAGCCCCTCCGCCACTTCACGGTCAGACGCGAAGCGGTCGCTGAACAGCGGCACCATGGCGGACATCAGTTCGGCAGCCCCGGCGCGATCGCCGGCGTGCAGGCCATTGATGGCGAGCATGGTCGCCCACACTGGCAAGCCATCGAGCCGCACGGCCTCGAGCGTGAGTTCGATCCCCTGCTCCACCCGCCCTTCGATGGCCTCGGCCACACCGAGCGCCCCGGAATTGATGCCCACCAGCGGGTCGAGTCGGCGCGCGCTCTCCAGCAGCGGCAAGGCGCGTTCGAGATAGCCCAGCTCCATCCAGACCAGGGACAGCCAGAGTCGCGGCGTGGTGTCGGGCGCCGGCAATGCCGCCGCCCGCTCCATCAAGCGGATACCCTCGGCCACGCCACCCGCCTGGCCGGAATCGGTGATCAGCCGTCCTTTCAGGGCCAGCGCGATCGCCATGTCGGGCTTCAAGGCCAGGGCGCGGTCCACCGCCGGCCCGACCAGCTTCCCGGTCTCGGAACGATCAAGCGACGTGGCGTAACCGGTAAAGCCGACCAGCCAGTAACTGCCGGCCAGATAGGCCCAGGCTTCTGCGAAAGCGGGATCGCGCTCGACAGCGAAGCGCAGGTCCTCGATGGCCTCGTCCAGTTCGAAACGACGATGGAAGCGCGACCGGCCTTGCAGAAAACGCTGGTAGGCCGCCATGTCGCGAGTCGACGCCTCCACCTTGACCGGGCGGGTGCCGAGGATGTCCTTGAGTGCCGTCGTGATGGCCACGGCGATCTCTTCCTGGACGACGAAGATGTCGTCCAGGTCGCGCTGGTAGGCCTGGGTCCAGAGATGGGTGTCGCTGCCCGCCTCGATCAGCTGTGCGGTGATTCGCACCCGGTTGCCCTGCTTGCGAACCGAGCCTTCGAGGATGTGGTGCACCTCCAACTGGCGGGCGATTTCCGGGATCGGCGTGTCCTTGCCCTTGAAGGAGAAGGCTGAGGTCCGCGAGGCCACTTTCAGCCCGTCGATGCCGGCCAGGATGTTGAGCAGCTCCTCGGAGATGCCGTCGGCGAAGTATTCGTTGTCCGGGTCCGGACTCATGTTGACGAAGGGCAGCACCGCGATCGAGCGCGGATCGACGGGCGCTTCCGAAACCACGGGTGCGGCGGCCTCAGGCGGCGCTGGCGCTCCGTCGGCGATGGCACCGGCCGCCTGCACCGGCGCTGGTTCGCTGGCCGGCCGTGGCCAGAGCCGGTCGGTGACCATCAGCACCACCAGCAAGGCCAGGCCGGCGAAGAAAAGCCGGTCCATCCGCCGCGCCGTCGTCGAGGCGAGCGGACCTTCGCTACCCGGCCCCGCGTCGCGCTTCAGTCCCTCCGGCGTCAGCTCGTAGATCCACGAGAACACGAGCGCCGGCACCAGGCCGATGGCGAGCAACACGACCAAGGCCTGCAGCACCCAGTCCGGCGTGTGGAAGATCGGCAGCAGGGTCTCGGCCACCTGCACCACCAACCAGGCGCCCACCAGGTAGAGACCGGCCATGCGGAAGACGTTGCGACGCCTGAGTTCGGCCAGGAAGTTCACGGCGAGTACCCGCTGCAATTCAGCCGCCGCCCGGCCGGGCCATCGACCGGCTTGCAGCCCAGCGGATAACCGTGGCGGTCCCAGTACCCTACCCGCCCCAGCCGCTCCATGCGCTCGAAAAAGCGCGGGTGCTCGCGCAACCAGCCCATCGAGGGCAACCAGGCGCACAGGGTCATGATCAGCCGGGTCCCCGGCGGGCCGTCGGCGCTGAAGGCGCGCTCGGCGTCGCCGAACATCAGGGCGGCATTGAGGGCAGCGACACCGTTTTCCCGCGCGGGGTCGTACTCGTTGGCGGCCAGGAAAACCTCCCGCTGGGCTGGATCCTCGAGCGCTGTCAGCATCCCTTCGAGGAACGCCCCTCCCAACTGCGGAACGTCGGCGATCAAGGGCTGCGCCGAGTGCAGGAGCTCCCACGCCTCCTTCTTCCTGTCGGCGTTGACCAATCCAACGGCAATGTTGTTGGTCCAGAACGGCAAACCGCTCAACTCGACGGCGCGCTGCGCCAGCGGCCCACCCTCTGCCCAACGTCCCTGTACGGCGTAGGCCAGGCCAAGGTAGCCATTGTTGATCCCGACCAGGGGATCCTGGTCCTGCGCGCTCTGGAAGTACGGCAGGGCACGGTCCACGAAACCCAGGGTCAACCACGCCAGCCCCGCCCACAGGCGCGGCGAGGTGTCGGCAGCCACGCGGCCGGCGGCCTGTTCCAGCAAGCGGATGCCCTCGGCGATCTGCCCGGGGTCATTCGAATTGGTCAGCATCTGGCCCTTCACCGCCAGCGCGATGCCGATGTCCGGGTTCAACCCCAGCGCGCGATCGGCGGCAGTCGCTGCCCTCACCATCAGCTCGGCGCGATCGAGTTCCGTCGGGTAGCCGCCATTGCCGACCACGAAGCTGGCCGCGGCCAGGAAAGCCCAAGCCTCGGCAAAGTCGGGATCGCGTTCCACCGCGTACGCGAGGTCGACATTGGCCTCGTCGAGCGCACTGCGCTGGTAGAAACGGGTGCGACCCCGCAGAAAGCGCTCGTAGGCCTCGAGATCGGCGGTCGGCGCCGCCACCGAGACCTTGCGCACGCCCAAGACATCCTCGAGGGAGGTGGTGATGGCGCGCGCGATCTCTTCCTGGACTCGGAAGATGTCGACGAGGTCGCGCTCGAAGGTCTGTGACCACAGCTGCGTGTCGCTGCCGGCCTCGATCAGCTGCGCGGTGATGCGGACGCGGTTGTCCTGCTTGCGGACCGAACCGTCGAGCACATGCCGTACGCCCAGTTGCCTGGCAATCTCGGGAATCGGCGTGTCCTTGCCGCGGAAGGAAAAGGAGGAGGCGCGGGAGGCCACCTTGAGGCCATCGACGCCGACCAGGATGTTCAGCAGTTCCTCGGAGATGCCATCCGCGAAATAGGCATTGGCCGGATCCGGGCTCAGGTTGACGAAGGCCAGCACGGCAATCGAGCGCGTGCTGTCGCTGGCAGCCTCCGGCGCTGGGGCGAAAGGATTCGACACGTTGACGTCAGGAGCAGGTGCTGCTGCAGGCGAGACCGGACTCGACCACCAACGGTCTGCCACCGTCACCACCAGCAACAAGCCGACGCCAGCGAGCGTCAGCAGATCCATCCGCCGCGCCGTCTGCGAGGAGATCGCATGCGCCGGATCGACCTCACCCTCGCGCTTCAAGCCTTCGGGCGTCAGCTCGTATAGCCACGAGAACACCAGCGCCGGCACCAGGCCCAACGCGAGCAGCACCACCAGCGCCTGCAGCACCCAGTCCGGCGTGTGGAAGATCGGCAGCAGCGTCTCGGCTACCTGCACGATCAGCCACGCCCCGACCAGGTAGAGCCCGGCCATGCGGAAGACGTTGCGGCGCTTGAGTTCGGCGAGCAGGCGCACCTGGGTTCCTCGGGCTCAGCGCTGGATGGCGGTCGCGATCTTAGCTCGCTTGCGACCCGTTGTTGTCTGCAGGCCCGGCCATCGCCGCCCTCATTCGCACTGCAGCGCGGGCAACGCACCTTCTTGCAGCGAGCAACCATCGGGTACCCCCCGCTGCTGCCAGTAGGCCTGGAGGCCGTGCAACCGGGCGAACTCGGGGAAGCGCGGATGCTCGCGGAAGCTGCGGAACTGCGGGTACCAGAGGCCGAACAGCAAGGTCTGCTGGTCCCGGGCGGAGGCGCTGAGGGCATGCGCGATGGCGGCATCGGGCAACTCGAAGAGCTGCAGCAGATCCGCCCAGGGCAGCCCGGGCTCGGCCGCGGCGACCTCGAGCAGGCGTGCCTGGGCATCGGCGAGTTGTGCGCGGTCGCCGAGCGCGGGAGCCAGGCTGCGGGCCACCTCGCGCACACGGGCCGGCATGCTGTCGTCATCGTGCAACCAGTCGAGGAAAGCGCGCTCCAGGCCCGCGCCCTCGCCCGCATGCCAGGCCAGGAAGAACAGGGCGCGACTGGCGGGCCCGCGCCATCCCAGCGTGCGCGCCTGTTGCAGCAAGGCGCGTGCTTCCTCGCGATCGCCTTGCACGAGGGTCGCGATCCCGAGCCAGCCCACCGGCAATCCACTGAGCGGGTCGAGCGCCCGGGCCTTGGCGAAACTGCGCCGCGCCTCCTCGATCCGTCCCACCTCGAACAGGCCCAGGCCCTGCCAGACCAGCGTGTTGGCGTGGTTGGGATCGAGGACCAGGGCCTGCTCGATCAGTTCGGCATGTCGCAGCCGGTCGCCGCGGTCGGCCGCGATCCGCGCGCTGACCGCCAGGGCACCCGGATGCTGCGGGCGGATGGCCAGCGCCCGGCTGGCCGCCGATTCGGCGCGCTCCAGCGTATCGACCCCTTCGGGCTCCGGGGCGTAGGACCGCCAGACATACCAGGTGGCGGCCAGCACTGCCCAGGCGTCGGCAAAGCCCGGGTCGCGCGCCACGGCCTGCTCGAGCAGCTCGCGCGCCGCGCGCAGGCTGGCGCCGCGTTGGGCAAAGAGTTGCAGGCCGCGCAGGTAGGTCTCGTAGGCCTCGATGTCCGCCGTGGCATCGGCGACCGTCACCCGGCGCACGCCCAGGCTGTCGGCCAGCGCGTCGGCGATGGCCTGCGAGATGTCCTCCTGCACACGGAAGATCTCGACCAGCTGGCGCTGGTAGACCTGCGCCCACACCGGCTGGTCCAGTCGCACGTCGATGAGCTGCACCGAAATCCGGATCTGCTCGCCATCGCGCCGGACCGCGCCTTCGACCAGGTAGGCCACCCCGAGCTGGGCCGCGATCTCG